>JBAQWM010000266.1:0-4842 GCA_049298915.1 Steroidobacteraceae bacterium
TCGCGGGCGTGACGCTGAATGGTGAATGGCATGCCAGTTGCAAGTTACACCGGCCCGGCGGCGCCGCGTTAACATCGCGTCATGAAAGTGCGAGCCTTATCGCTGCCGGACCCGCTGCCGCAGGATCCGATGCCGCTGGCCGCGACCTGGCTGCAGCAGGCCTGGGACGAGAAAGTCCAGCGCAATCCGAATTCCATGGCGCTGGCCACGACCGACGCGGATGGCCGAGCCTCGGTGCGCATCGTGCTCTGCAAGGAAATCGTGGCGGATCCCGGTTATCTGGTCTTCTACACGAATTACGATTCCCGCAAGGGGCGCGAACTCGCGGCACAGCCCTGGGCGGCTGTGGTATTCCAGTGGGACCAGCTGCGGCGGCAGCTGCGTGTGGAAGGACCGGTGGTCAATTCGCCAGCCGGCGAAAGCGATGAATATTTTGCGAGCCGGCCCTGGCAGAGCCGGCTGGCGGCCATCGCGAGCCAGCAGAGTGCGCCGATTTCTTCACGCCAGGCTTTGCTCGCAAGACTGCGGGAGACGGTCGCCCGTTACGGGGCGCCGGATCCGGTCCAGGCCTCCGATTCGGTCGAGGTCCCCGATCTGAAATTGCCGCGACCGCCCGGCTGGGGCGGCTATCGGCTGTGGGCGGAATCCGTCGAATTTTGGGTCGAAGGCGAGCACCGGCTGCATGACCGCGTCTGCTGGACGCGTGAACTGAAATCCTCGGGCAGCACGCGCAGCCAGACCCGGCCATGGCAGCACCAGCGGCTGCAGCCCTGAGCGCCGGCGCCGGTCCGCGGCTTTCAGCCGCCGGCGTCGACATCGAGGTCGGCGGCCGCAAGCTGGTCCGGCAACTGACATTCGCAGCGCGCAGCGGGGAATTCATCGCCTTGCTCGGCCGCAATGGCGTCGGCAAGACACTCACGCTGCACACCCTGGCCGGACTGCGGGCGCCAGCCGCGGGTTCGGTGGAACTCGATGGCCGCAAGCTCGCGGCATGGAGCGGGGGCGAGCGCGCCCGTCGGCTCGCATTGCTGCCGCAGACTGCCGAGGATCCGTTTCCATCGACCGTGTTCGAAACGGCGCTGATCGGGCGGCATCCGCACCTGCCATTCTGGCAGTGGGAAGGCGCCGGCGATTTCAGGAGCGCGAATGCGGCACTGGCGGCCGTCGGGCTCGCCGCTCTGGCGGCGCGCGATGTCGCGACACTCTCGGGCGGCGAACGCCGGCGCCTCGAGATCGCCACTCTCCTGTCACAGGATGCCGCCGTGTGCCTGCTCGACGAGCCGACCAATCACCTGGATCCCCTGCACCGCAATGAAGTGCTGGAGCTCTTCCGTGCGCGCGCCTCGGCGGGCGGGATCGTCATCGCTGCCCTGCACGACGCGACCCTGGCGGCGCGTCATGCCGATTACGCACTGCTCCTGCATGGCGACGGCCGCTGGCAGTATGGCGACGCCCGTTCCACGCTGAATGCGCAGAATCTCTCCGCCCTCTACCAGGTGCCGGTCGAGGAACTGAGCGCGCGTGGCAAGCGCGTATTCGTCAGCGTCTGAGTGCCTCGAGGATCGGCTCGTGCAGCAGTCCATTGCTCGCCAGGATGCTGGCCGTTTCAAGGGTCAGCGGCGCGCCCTCAAGGTCGGTCACGCGGCCACCCGCCTCCTCGACGATCACGGCGAGTGCGGCGATGTCGAGGATATGGACATCCGACTCGATCACGGCCTCGATCCTGCCGGCCGCCAGCAGATGGTAGTGCAGGAAATCGCCGTAGCCGCGGATCCGGTCCAGGCGCGTGACGATCCGCCCGAACGCCGCCCAGCGCGGCCCGCCGGCGAGAGTCTTCAGGTTGCCGGTCGATAGCGTCGCGTCCTCGATGCGACCGATGCGGCTGACCGCAAGCCGGCTGCCGTCGAGCCTGGCGCCATGGCCGCGCTCGGCCCAGGCGAGTTCGCCGTAGGCCGGCGCCGAAGACACGCCGAGTTCGAGGCGCCCGCGCCGCATCAGCGCGATCTGGGTCGAGAACATCGGATATTCGCGCACGAAGGACTTGGTACCGTCGATCGGGTCGACCAGCCACAGATATTCGGCATCCATGCGCTCGGCCGCGGATTCTTCGCCGTAGAAGCCATCGTCCGGAAATCGCCCCTGCAGCAGGGCGCGGATCGCGGATTCGGCCGCGATGTCCGCGGCAGTCACCGGCGAGCGATCGGCCTTGACCCGCACTTCGATGTTGCGCCGGTAGGCATTGCGGATGATTTCCGCCGCCGCAGCGGCGGCGGCGAGCGCCGCATCGAGTCTTGCCGAATTCGCCATGGCGCAACACTGCGTTCCCGACCGGATGCCGTCAACGGCCGCTTGACCGCGCCGGCCGCACTGCCTACATTGGCCCCGATGACAGGTGTCCCGGGTCCGATCCCGGGCTAATCGGGAAGCCGGTGCGCGAGTCGCTCGCAATACCGGCACTGCCCCCGCAACGGTAATCGGCGCAAGCCGCATCACGCAGGTTTCCCTGCAGCCACTGCCGGATTCCCCGGTGGGAAGGCGATGCGAATGGCCACCAGGGCCCGCCGTGAGTCCGGAAACCGGCCGGTCAGCTGGCGCCAGTCGCGGTGGGCGGCATGGGGTGCGGGCCGTCCGCTCCTCCTCCTCCCATCGCCCGCTCGGGAGGAGCATGCATGGATTCATTACCCCCAGTCGAAGCCGTCGTCGTCACGGCCACGCGCACCGAAAGCAGCGCGGACCAGGTGCTGGCCAGTGTCGACATCATCGGCAGTGCCGAACTCGGCCGCCTGCCGGGCGCGGATCTCGGCGAGCTGCTGCGCATGCGCGCCGGCGTCGAGGTAGCGCGCTTAGGCGGGCCCGGGCAGCAGACATCGCTGTTCCTGCGCGGCACGGATTCCAATCATGTGCTGGTGCTGGTGGACGGCGTGCGCATCAATCCCGGCACCATCGGCAGCGCCGCGATCCAGAACATCGCGCCGGAGCTGATCGAGCGCGTGGAAATCGTCAAGGGACCACGTTCGACGCTGTACGGCTCGGATGCGCTCGGCGGGGTGATCAATATCGTCACCCGCCGCCGCACAAACGGCGGCGCCATTGTTCAGGCGGGTGCCGGGCGCTACGACAGCAGGAACGCGAGTTTCAATGCCGGCGTCGGGGGCGACCGTGGCGATGCCTCGTTCGGCCTGTCCTGGGTCGAGAGCGCCGGCTTTCCAACGCGCAGCGGCGATGCGACCGATCGCGGTTACGAGAATCTCTCGCTGACGGCGTCGGCGCGCGCGGATATCGGCGCTGTCGAACTCGGCATGCGCGCCTGGCATGCCGAGGGCACGTCGGAATACTCGGATTTCTTCGTGACGCCCGTGGACCAGGACTTTGAGAACTCGGCATGGTCCCTGAGCGCCGATTTCGCGCCGGCGGAATCCTGGCATTCGAAAATCACCGTCTCGCGGATGCTGGACCGGCTCGCACAGAACCAGTCGCCGGATTTCCTGCGCACCCGGCGCTGGCAGCTCGACTGGCAGAATGACCTGGCGGTTTCCGACCATCACGCGCTGACGACCGGCCTGATCTGGCAGCAAGAGGACGCCGATGCGGAGTCCTTCGCCCTGCCGTATGCGGCAGCCATTGCGACGAGCCAGTTCTACCTGCAGGACCAGATGTCATTCGGGAGGGCACAGGTCCTGCTGGCAGCCGGCTACACCGATCACGAGACCTTCGGCGGCCACCAGACCTGGAATGCCGAATTCGGCTTCGCGCTCGGCGATGCGACGATGCTGGCATTGGCCGCCGGGCGCGCCTTCCGCGCCCCGGATGCCACCGATCTCTACGGCTACGGCGGCAATGCGGCGCTCAACCCGGAGCAATCACAAAGCTACGAAGCAAGCCTGCGCCATGCCGCGCCCGGCGGCCAGCGCTTCACGCTGACGCTGTTCCGCAACGAGATCGACGACCTGATCGACTTCGTCTTCACGAATCCAGCGACATTTGAGGGCGAGCTCCGTAATGTCGATCGGGCGCGCATCGACGGCCTCGAGGCCAGCTGGCATTACGACGGCGAACGCTGGGCGGCGCGCGCCACGGCGACCTTGCAGGAGCCGCGCGACCTGGCGACGGACGAGAGACTGCTGCGCCGCGCCGAGGAGAATTTCACGCTGGCCGTCTCGCGCCGGATCGGCGCCCACGAGATCGCCGTGGATCTGCTTTATGCGGGTGATCGCAAGGATATTGGGGATTTTGGGAACCCGCCGGTCACGATGCCCGCCTACTGGCTCGCGAACCTCTCGGCAAGTGTCGTCGTCAATGAACGCTGGACATTGCTCGCGCGAATGGAGAACCTGCTGGATGAGGATTACGAACTGGCGCGCGGCTTCAACACCATGGGCCGCAGTCTGTTCGTCGCCGTCCGCCACGAGTTCCGGTGAGGAGACCCGATGGGCAACCGGCTGTCGAAGATCTATACGCGCACCGGCGACGACGGCTCGACCGGGCTCGGCGACGGCAGCCGCGTCCCCAAGGACAACGCCCGGGTCGAGGCTTATGGCAGCGTGGACGAATGCAACAGCGCGGTCGGCGTCGTGCTCGCAGTCCCCGGCCTGCCGGCTGAAGTCCGCGAAGTCCTGATCCGCGTACAGCACGAACTCTTCGATCTCGGCGGCGAACTCTGCATTCCGGGTCATCGCGCCATCCAGGCAGGCCATGTTTCGGGTCTTGAACAGGCACTGGACGCATTCAACGAGCAGCTGCCGCCGCTCAAGGAGTTCATCCTGCCGGGCGGCGGTACGGCCGCGGCCGCCTGCCACCTGGCGCGCACGATCTGCCGGCGCGCCGAGCGGCGCTGCTGGACGC
>JBAQWM010000267.1:0-1566 GCA_049298915.1 Steroidobacteraceae bacterium
AATGACGGCGGGTCTACAGTTCGTAATGCGAATTCAGTGGAAACATGTGCCAGCATCGCTTTTTTTGTGTGCTCTTCTATGAGCCGGAAGAGCACCTGCCGCAATTCAGCGACAGTCGTGCTGTCGATCTGTCGCTTCAAATACTCGATGCTGCGTTCCGATTCCGCGACGTCCGTAAGGCGCAAGTGTTCGTTGATGTCGCTGATCAAAGCCTGTGCCCATTGTTGAGCCAATTGCGGCGTCCGGCTCAGAACCGAGACTGTAATCAGCCCCGTGAGTGAATCGGGAGCGATGTCGACCGTGTCGGTCATTTCCTCGATGATCTCGTCGTCGGTGGGTTCGCCGCCGCCGAACAACCAATGTCGCGCTCGCCACTGATCGGTCGAGTCATCGTACCGACCAGGAAACAGCATTACGAGCAGCTCGTGTCGCCTTGCGAAATTGACCAGAAATGCGCGCGACTGCAGGGTCGCGAGTGCGACAACCGACTGATACTCGGCGGGCGACAATATCGATACGCCCGTAAAGGCGGCTAGCCCCGATAGTTGTCCCGCTATTGTGCCGAGCGTGCCTGACTGTTGCCCGCCGATCGGCGCCAGCGTGGCAGTTGACCGGTACTGCGTCGGAAACAAAAAAGATACTGCAAACGCGACGGCAGCAGCGCCGACGAATGTCGCGAGCAATTGCCGGCGGCGGCGCCGGAATTCCCCGAGGAGCTCGCCGAGCAATTGCCCCGAGGCGCGCATCTCGGGCACCCAAACCCAACTACCGCGCTCAGCGGAAGCGGCAGTGTCGGCAGGCGATGACTCCACCAATTGGCAACACTCCCTTGTGCGCCGGCCTAGAAGGAATTCACCGCTGCCACGGCAACGGCGATGTTGTAGAGGATCTGCGTGATACTGGTCCAGGTCGTGAGTGGTCTCAACCGATCCGCGTCTAGCGGCACCACGATAGTGTCCCCCGGGCGGATATCGCGTGGACCACCGCGACCAAACCACCGGCTGCTCGAGCCCGTCGCCACGCTGCCGTTGGCCCGAATGATGAACGTATGCCGCCGGTCGGCTCGTTGAGTTGCGCCACCGCTCAGCAAAATGTAGTCGTCACGCATCAAGCCAGCAGCATAGAAGTGCGACGTTGCGTTTTGCACCTCGCCGACAACCGTGATTTCCTGCGTCAGTCGCGGGACGACCAGCTGATCGCCGCCTTTCACGGTCAGATCCCACTGTGAACCGGGTGCTGCCGCCAGCACTTGAGCCAGATCGATCACGAGACGACCCGCAGCCTCGGTTGCTTTCAGATCTGCCAGAAGCGCCTGGCCCGCCGCCACAGCCTGGGCGGCTTCCGACTCCCCCGACTGCGCTTGCTGCAGCGATAGCGCTGCGAGGTCGCGTTGCATGCGCTCGGCGAGAACCTCCAGTTGACGCTGCTCGCGCACCTTCAGATCCTGCCGGGTGAACACGCTACCCTCGCGAAAAGCGAGATCCGTCAGGCCACCTGCGCGCCGGATCACGGACGTCAGATTCTCGCCGCGATGAATCGGATACTCTCCCGGGAATCGGACTTCAC
>JBAQWM010000268.1:0-2097 GCA_049298915.1 Steroidobacteraceae bacterium
ACGCCAGGGCCTCGGGCGCACGCACATGCTGTTCAGGGGCGTAGATCGCACCGAGCTCGAGCGCCTGGGCGACATCGGCGTGCCGTCCGTGGCCGACCTGTTCGTGGCGGTGATACGGGGGGCGCGCACATGAGCCGCTTTTTCTGGCTGGTACGCCGCGAGATCTGGGAACACAAGGCGATCTGGGTGGCGCCGCTGATCGTGCTCGGCTGCCTGCTGCTGGCGATGGTGACGGGCAATGTGCACCTGGGGCCTATCGGCTCGATGGATGCGGCGACGCCGCTTGGAAACATCCCGCAGGAAAAGCAGGTCAAGCTGCTCCTGGTCGTGTATGCCGGCCTCGCGCTCGTCGTCTACATCGTGATGGGCATCGTTGCGTTCTTTTATGCGCTCGATTCCCTGTATTCCGATCGGCGCGACCGCTCGGTGCTGTTCTGGAAATCCCTGCCGCTGTCGGATGCCGAGACGGTGTTGTCAAAGTTCGCGGTCGCGGGCGGGGTGATCCCGCTGGTCGCGCTGCTCGGTGCGTTGCTGGCGCAGCTCGTGGTCGCAGGAGGCGGCGCGACGATGCTCGAGATGGCCGGCGCTTCCGGCCGCATCATGTGGCAGCCGGATGCATTTTTCGGCGGCGCAGCGGTTGCGGCGATTTGGTCAGTGACGGCGGTCGTCTGGTACGCGCCGGTGATCGCGTACCTGATGCTGGCCTCGGCCTGGGCGCCGAAGGGCCCATTCCTGTGGGCGGTGCTTCCGCCGGCCGCGATCAGCGTGCTGGAACTCGTACTGCTGCGCAGCACCCACGTGGAGGATTTCATCACGGGACGCCTGTTCGGACTCTACAAGTTGCTCGGGTGGCGGCAGCAATCGGGAGGCGACAGTCAGTCCGAGATGCGAATTTCCGACATCGACCTGAGCGCCGGCCTGAGGGATTTCTACACCTCGCCGGAGCTGTGGCTCGGGCTCGTCGCCGCGGCCCTGATGCTGGCGGGCGCCATGTGGGTCCGTCGTTACCGCGACGAAACCGCCTGAGGAGGGAATCATGCACAGGACGATCCGCGCGATTCTTGCGCTCACCCTGCTCTGCGTCGGCCCCGCTGCGCTGGCAGCGACGGCAGGGCATACCCGCGCCTGGCAGTACCAGACCGACGCGGCGGCCGGGCTCGAAGTCCAGAACCTGATGGGGGATATCCGCATCGAGCGCGGTAGCGACGCGGGTTTCCACATAACTGCGACTGCCTCGGTGGAGGCGAGGACCGAAGCCGAGGCCCGGGCCTATGCCGCTGCAATCGAATACCGGACCCGCGACGTCGGCGCGGGGTCGAGATTCCACGTCGCGTTCCCGAAGGATAAATTCCCGAAGCTTTACTACGCCAAAGGCCCCGATTCCTGGTGGGGCGCCATGTACGTCGAGCATCTTGGCGAACGCATCCGGCTGACCGGCGATCGCGAGGAGGCGCCGATGGTCCGCGTGGATCTGCTGATCCGGGCGCCGGCGGGCGCGAAACTGGATGTCAGGAACAAGCTCGGCGGGGCGGTCGCGCAGGGTTTCTCGGGAGAATTGCGCCTTGACAGCGGCAGCAGCGCGCTGCGCTCGGTGGCCGGCGAGGGGCGGCTAGTGCTCGACAGCGGCAGCGGTGATGTCGAGGTTGCCGGACACGAGGGCCGGGTGAACGCCGACACCGGCAGCGGTCCCGTGTCGATCAGGGACTGCAACTGCGAGATCGACGTCGACACCGGTTCCGGCAGCGTCGAGATCCACGGTGGTTCCGGAGCGCTGCGCGCCGAAACCGGCTCGGGCCGCGTCACGATCGCGGGCTTCAGCGGCCCGATCGCCGCGGATACCGGCTCGGGCGCCGTGCACGCGCGGGACGTGTCAAGTGTGACGGAACTCAATGTGGATACGGGCTCGGGCAGCGTCTCGGTCGACGGCGACCTCTCGGCGCTCAGGCGCCTGCGTATCGATACCGGCTCCGGCAGCGTGCGCCTGCAGTCCGCGAGCGCCCCCTCGATGGAAATCGTGATCGATACCGGCAGCGGCCCGATTGAAGTTGATGCGCCGGGCGCCACGGTCGGGGAGTCCGAACCTGGCACCAGGACGCT
>JBAQWM010000269.1:0-10432 GCA_049298915.1 Steroidobacteraceae bacterium
CCTGATGACACTCCATGACATGCAAGTTACGTGGCGTGCAGCAGGCGAAACAGGAACTGGATCACAGCTCGCGGGACACGGAACCCGCGGCCTGCCGTGTTCAGGCAATACGGTAACTGGGCCGGTACTCGCCGACCAGTTTCATGCGCCCCTGTGAGACAAAGGCCCGCAATAATTCATCCAGCGGGCCGGCGATCTGCTGGTCGGCGTGAATCACGAATGGGCCCTGTTCCTCGATCAGGCGGATGCCCTGCTCCTTCACATTGCCGGCGACGATGCCGGAGAAGGCACGCCGCAGGTTTGCGGCGCGCTCGTGCACGGGCTGCTTCATCGAGAGCGTGAGCTCCGCCATCGCAGCGTGACTCACCTCGAATGGCTGCTGGTAGGCCGGCGGAACGTGCAGCAGCCAGTTGAAATTGTAGGCATCGCCGGCACGGCGTCGCGAGCGGCGCACGGTATCGAACCCGCGCAGCATCTCGCGCGCCACCTCCGGCGGGTCGGCGATGACGATGCGATAGCGCTTCTGCGCCTCGGCGCCCAGCACCAGCCCGATGAAGCGATCGAGCTGCGCGAAATAGGCCGCGCTCTCGCGCGGACCGGTGAATACCAGCGGCAGCTTCTGCTCGCTGTTGGCGGGCTCGACCAGTATGCCGAGCAGATAGAGGATTTCCTCCGCGGTGCCCGCGCCGCCCGGGAACACGATGATGCCGTGACCGAGACGGACGAATGTCTCCAGCCGCTTTTCGATATCGGGCAGGATGACGAGTTGATTGACGATCGGGTTCGGCGGCTCGGCCGCGATGATGCCCGGCTCGGTGACGCCGATGTAACGTCCCTCGCGGATGCGCTGCTTCGAGTGGCCGATCGTCGCGCCTTTCATCGGGCCTTTCATCGCGCCCGGGCCACAACCGGTGCAGACCGACAGGCCGCGCAGTCCGAGTTCGTAGCCGACCTTCTTGGTGTAGTCGTATTCTTCGCGCGGTATCGAATGCCCGCCCCAGCACACCACCAGGTCCGGCCGGCCCTTGTGATCCAGCACGCGGGCATTGCGCAGGATGCAGAAGATCGCATTGGTCACGCCGGCCGGGTCGCGCAGGTCGAAGCGCGCGACTATCTCGTTGTGCGTGTACACGATGTCGCGCAGCACGGCGAACAGGTGCTCCTTGACGCCGCGGATCATCTCGCCGTCGACGAAGGCGCTGCCCGGAGCGTGGTGCATCTCGAGCTTGATGCCCCACGGCTGGCGCATGATGCGCAGTTCGAAATCCTTGTAGGCTTCGAATATCACGCGCGCATCGTCGATCATCGTCCCGGAATTCAGCACCGCGAGCGCGCAGCGCCGGAACAGCGGGTAGAGACCGCCCTGCCCGCGATCCAGCAGCTTGTCGACTTCCTGCTGCGACAGGTTCTCGAGCACGCCCTTCGGCGACACCCGCGCATGCACGACGGTTGCCAGTTCCCGGTCAGATGCGGGAATCACGGATGGATCTCGATCGGCGTGCCGGGCCCGGTGAGTAACCAGAAATCAAGCATGTCTTCATTAGACAGCGCAATGCAGCCATCGGTCCAGTCGGTATTCAGGTAGCGGTCGCGTGGATACTTCGGCACATTCGGCAGGCCGTGCACCATGATCAGCCCGCCCGGAGACCAGCCATTGCGGCGTGCGAGCGCAATATCGGAGGGTTCCGGGTAGGAGACCATCACCGACAGGAAGAATTCGCTGCGCGCATTGCGGCGCGTCAGCCGGTAGCTGCCCTCCGGCGTGCGGAAGTCGCCTTCACGCTGCTTGTGGCCACTGGGACTGAGCCCCAGCGAAACCCGGTAATTCGCGATCGTATGCCCGTTCCGCAGCAGTTCCATGCGGCGTTCCGACTTGTGCACCACCACGCGGTCGGCCGGCAGCAGTACGCCGCCGGGCGCGGCGCGCTCGGCGAACGAGTCGGCGGACGCCGGCGATGCCAGAATCGCAGCGAGAATTACCGATTTCAGCAGATCGTGGATCATCCGGCGCGAGAGTATAGCGCCGTCCCCGCAGAATCACGCTTCAGCGCGCGATCAGTTCGACCGCATCACAATTCCGCGCCGATGCGCGCGCCACGAGGCGGTACTCGCGGCCGGCCTCGAGATCGGCGTCCACCACGAACCGCTGCGTCGCGCCGCTCTCCTGCACGCGGCAATCCACCAGCAGGGAATGACGGCCCGCGGGCAGCTCGACCGCATTTGCATGCAGCGCGACGTTGCGGCCGCCGGCCTGCCGCAATCGCAGTTGTACCGGCAGGCCTGCGGAAAATGCGGGATCGGCGCGCACGATCGCCGTCGTGCCCGGCGCCCGATCCGGGCCCGGGTATGCACGCTGCGTGGTACAGGCCGCGCTGAGCGATGCCGCGAGCACCATCAGCATGGCGATGCAGTCGCATGCCGAACACCGGAAAAAAGGCGGCCCGAAGGCCGCCTGGGAGTTCACGCGCAACTCCTGTTGTCAGGTGTCGCCGGGCGGGGACCCGGCATGCGCGTGGATCAAAAGCGATCCCGCTAGCCGCACTTCGACTCGCCGCAGGCGAGACAGGTCATGCAGCCATCCATCATGACGACCGCCGCCGTATTGCATTTCACGCACAGTCGCGCGCCCTCGGGGTAACCAGCCTTGGCAAATGCATCGGCCTGGCGATTCCGCTGTTCCCATTCATTGCGCTTGTCTTCGATCAGCTGCTGTCGTGCCGCGTCCATCTCCGGCTTTTTCATCAGCCCGATGGACTGCAGGTGCCTTTCGACCACGTAGCCGATCTCGGCCACGAGCGACGGCATGAACTTGCCGCCCGGCTGCCAGTAGCCGCCGCGCGGGTCGAACACCGCCTTGAGCTCCTCGGTCAGGAACGCGACGTCGCCGCCCTTGCGGAATACCGCCGAGATGATGCGGGTCAGCGCCACGATCCACTGGAAATGGTCGAGATTCTTCGAGTTGATGAAGATTTCGAAGGGCCGGCGATGTTCGTGCTCGGTGCCTTCATTCAGCATGATGTCGTTGATCGTCAGATACATCGCGTGGTCGGAGACCGGTGTCTTGATCTTGTAAGTCGAGCCGATCAGCACCTCGGGGCGCTCGAGCTTCTCGTGCATCCACACGACCTTGCCGCCGCCGTCCTTGCGCATCCTGGCTTCGCGCGCCTGGCCAGTAGCGCGGTCCGGCTCGGGCTTCTGCACGCGGTATTTCACGATCTTCTGGTCCAGCTTCAGTCGGCTCATGTCCATGATTCCCGGCGCCTCCTCAGAACCTGCCGTAATAACCTTCCTTCAGGGCATCGAACAGATTGGCGGCAGTGTGCACTTCGCCGTCGTACTCGATCTCCTGATCGCCCTTGGCCTCGACTTCACTGCCGTCCTCGAGCGTGAACACGTAGGTCGTGCTCTTCAGGTCGTCCTCCTTCACCAGCACGCCCTGAAACGCCTCCGGATTGAAGCGGAAGGTCGTGCAGCCCTTCAGGCCCTTTTCGTGGGCATACAGATAGATGTCCTTGAATTCCTCATAGCGGAAATCGGTCGGGACATTGGCGGTCTTCGAGATCGACGAATCGACCCACTTCTGGGCCGCCGCCTGCGTGTCGACGTGCTCGCGCGGCCCGATGTCCTCGGCCGTCACGAAATAGTCCGGCAGGCGCTCGCCGGCCGTGGTCGAGCCCGGCATCGCGCGCGGGTTGATGAACTCGCGGTAGGCGAGCAGTTCGAACGAATAGACGTCGACACGCTCCTTCGACTTCTTGCCCTCGCGGATCACATTGCGGAAATAGTGGTGCGCGAACGAGGGCTCGATGCCATTCGACGCATTGTTCGCAAGCGACAGCGATATCGTGCCGGTCGGAGCGATCGAAGTGTGGTGCGTGAATCGCGCGCCGACCGTCTCGACTTCCTTGACCAGTTCCGGGGCCGTCTCCGCGAGGCGGCGCATGTAGCGGCTGTAGCGGGCATGCAGTACCCGACCCGGCACGCGGTCGCCGACTTTCCAGCCGTCGCGAGCCATTTCCGGCCGCCTGCGCAGCATCGCGCGCGTGACCGTGAATTCCTCGTTCATGATCGGCGCCGGGCCCTTTTCGCGCGCGAGCGCGACGCCCGCCTCCCAGCCGGCGATCGCCATCTCGCGGGCGACATTTTCGGTGAATGCGACCGCTGCCGGCGCCCCGTATTTCATGCCGAGCATGGTGATCGCCGAGCCGAGGCCCAGGAATCCCATGCCATGGCGGCGCTTGCGCACGATTTCCTCGCGCTGGCGGCCGAGCGGCAGGCCGTTGATCTCGACCACATTGTCGAGCATGCGCGTGAACACGCGCACGACCTCGCGGTATTCGTCCCAGTCGAATTTCGCCTCCTCGGTGAATGGCTGGCGCACGAATCGGGTCAGATTGACCGAACCCAGCAGGCAGGAACCGTAGGGCGGCAGCGGCTGCTCGCCGCAGGGATTGGTGGCGCGGATGTTCTCGCACCACCAGTTGTTGTTCATCTCGTTCACCCGGTCGATCAGCACGAAGCCCGGCTCGGCGAAATCGTAGGTGGAGGTCATGATGACGTCCCACAGGCGCCGCGCCGGCAGCGTCTTGTACACGCGGCAGGCGACCAGGCCGTCCTCGTTGGTCAGGTAACCCTCCGATTCGGGCCATTCGCGCCACACGAAACTGTGCCGGTCCTCGAGATCGTGCTGCTCGGGATCGTATTCGCGCGTCGGCAGCGGGAATGCGAGCTGCCACTCGCTGTCGCTCCGCACCGCCTGGACAAATTCGTCGGTCACCAGCAACGACAGGTTGAACTGCCGCAGCCGGCCGTTCTCGCGCTTGGCGCGGATGAAGTCGATCGCGTCCGGATGACCGACATCGAAGGTGCCCATCTGGGCGCCGCGCCGCCCTCCTGCCGAGGACACGGTGAAGCACATGCGGTCGTAGATATCCATGAATGACATCGGGCCGGAGGTATGCGCGCCGGCGCCGGACACATAGGCCCCGCGCGGCCGCAGGGTCGAAAACTCGTAGCCGATGCCGCAACCAGCCTTCAGCGTCAGGCCAGCCTCGTGGACTTTGTTCAGTATGTCGTCCATCGAGTCGCGCACGGTGCCGGACACCGTGCAGTTGATGGTCGAGGTCGCGGGCTTGTGCGCCAGCGCACCCGCATTGGACATAATGCGCCCGGCCGGGATGGCGCCCTTGCGCAGGGCCCACAGGAAACTCTCGTTCCAGCGCTCCCGCGCCGGCTCGCCTTCGACATCCGCGAGCGCCTTCGCGACCCGCTTCCAGGTCTCGTCCATCGTGGCGTCGATCGGGCTGCCATCCTTGGCAGTCAACCGGTACTTGCGGTGCCAGATGTCGAGCGAGGCTTCCTGAAACGGTATCTGCTCCACGTCCATCGGCTCGATCTTGACCGCAGTGCTCATTTTTTCTTCGACGCTCCTCTTGCTGCCGCGGCCCTTCGCGAATCCGGAAGAAATCGAGGCCGGGCAGGCGTCTGGCGCCGCCAGTTGGGCTCGTTTCGCTGGACTCCCCGCCTCTTTTGCTGACGCCCACCGTGTTCGCACGAGCGACCACAAGATGTTGTGTCAGGGTTGTTAAATTATTTTCGCAGGCGGGTTGGTGTCAAGGATTTCCTTCGCCAAAAAACATCTCTAAAAACATCTTCATATTTCAATAACTTATGAATTTCACTTCAGGCAAATTCCGGCCGGTTCCTCCACCACCATGCGGGTCGGGCGAATTTCTGCGCAACACAACATCTGGTATGCGTCAATTCGCCATAAAACATGCCGAATCAGCGCGTGCGATCGCTCGCACAGCAGGAAAAAGGCCGTGCCGCGCATCGGAACTTGTAACATCCGGCGCCGGTCAGACATCCCGCGTCACCGAGGTCCCTGCCCCATGAGAAAGCTTATCGCCACAGTAGCGGCTTGTTGCACGCTGCTCACGCCGATCGCGACATTCGCGCAGCCGGCGGACATTTCGCAGCCGAGTCTCGCGCCGCTGATCAAGCGCGTCGCGCCCGCAGTCGTCAATATCGCGGTGCGCGGCACGGTGGCCATCGAGCGCAATCCGTTTTTCGACGACCCGGGTTTCCGGCGCTTCTTCGGCATGCCGGATGCGCATCCGCGCGAGCGCGAATTCAGGAGCGCAGGCTCCGGCGTGATCGTCGACGCCAATGGCGGCTACATCCTCACCAATGCGCACATGGTCGAAAACGCGAGCGAAATAACGGTTTCGCTGATCGACGAGCGCGAGCTGAAGGCCGAGGTCGTGGGCGCCGATGCGCGCTCCGATGTCGCGGTGCTACGCGTCAAGGAAGGCCGCTTGCCCGCTGAAATCCGGCTGGCGGATTCCTCGAAACTGGAAGTCGGCGATTTCGTGATCGCGATCGGCAATCCCTTCGGTCTGCAGCACAGCGTCACCTCGGGCATCGTCAGTGCGCTCGGCCGCACCGGCATCACGCGCGATGGTTACGAGGATTTCATCCAGACCGATGCCGCCATCAACCCGGGCAATTCCGGCGGCGCGCTGGTCAGCCTGGACGGCGAGCTGGTCGGAGTCAATTCGGCCATCCTGTCGCGCTCGGGCGGCAACATGGGCATCGGCTTCGCAATACCCTCGAATCTGGTGCGATCGGTAATGGATCAGCTGATCGAATCGGGCACGGTCAATCGCGGACAGCTCGGTGTCACGGTACTGAGCCTGACGCCGGATTACCGCAAGAGTCTGGGTCTTGAAGATGACGTCCTCGGCGCGCTCGTATCGTCGGTCGCGGAGGGCTCGGCTGCCGAGCGCGCCGGCATCGTGGCCGGCGACGTCATCACCACCGTGCGCGGCCAGCCGGTCAAGGGCGCGGCAGAATTGCGTAACGCGATCGGCATGCTCCGGGTCGGCGAATCGGTCGAGGTCGGCGTGCTGCGGGACGGCAAGCCCAGGACGCTCACGGCCGTGCTGCGCGAACCCGCCCAGCTCGCCGACGCGGAGTCCATTCATCCCGCGCTTGGCGGCACCGATCTGGTCGAGGCTCCCGAGGGCTCGGGCGGCGGTGTGCTCATCAGGAGCGTGCAGCCGGGCAGCCCGGCGGCGCAGGCTGGCCTCAGGGCCGAGGACCGCATCGTTGCGGTCAATCGGAGCCGCATTTCGAGTCTCGCGCAGCTGCGCGAAGCCGCCAAGGACCAGGCCTCGATGCTGCTGCAGCTGCAGCGCGGCAACCAGACGCTGATCCTGCCGCTGCGCTGAGCCCGCACCGCGAGGGAGGCTGACGCCCGCCCGCGTATAATCGCCGCATGGCGGCGCGATCGGTCTGTGTCCTGGGCGGCTCTGGATTCGTCGGGAGTCGACTGTGCGCCGCGCTTGCGCGGGAGGGCTGGCGCATCACGGTGCCGACCCGCAATCCCGCCGCTGCCCGGCATCTGGGGATGATCCCGTCGCTGTCCCTGGTGGGCGCCGACATTCATGATCCCGACCAGCTGCGCGTGCTCTGCGAGCGCCGGCAGGTGGTCATCAACCTGGTCGGAATACTCAACGAAAGCGGCCGCGACGGCAGCGGCTTTCGCCGCGCGCACGCCGAACTTGCCGCCAGGCTCGTCGATGTCTGCCGCCGCCTGCGGGTCAATCGCTTGCTGCAGCTGAGCGCGCTCAATGCCGACGCGGATCATGGCCCGAGTCATTACCTGCGGAGCAAAGGGATGGCGGAACGGATCATCCGCCAGGACTGCGGTCCGGACCTGCGCTTTACGATTTTTCGGCCGTCGGTGATATTCGGCCCCGGGGACGATTTCGTGAACCGCTTCGCGTCCCTGCTGCGGATGATCCCCGTGGCCCTGCCGCTCGCGCGCCCGGACGCGCGCTTCGCGCCGGTCTGGGTTGAGGATGTCGTCGCGGCGCTCATGCGCGCGCTCGCGGATGAGGCCACCGCCGGTGAAAGCTACGAGCTCTGCGGTCCGGATCATTACACGCTCCGCCAGATCGTGTGCCTGGTGCGCGATGAGCTCGGCCTTGCGCGCGCGGTCATCGGGCTGCCGGACTGGGCCGCGCGCCTGCAGGCTGCGGTCTGCGACTTCGTGCCGGGAAAGCCCTTCTCGACCGACAACTATCGATCGCTGACGGTCGACAGCGTCTGTTCGGTCAATGGACTCGCGCGGCTCGGCATCCGCCCGCAACCGCTGTCAGCGATCCTGCCGATGTATCTCGGCAATCAGGGTGTGGCCGGGCGTTATTCACGCTATCGCCAGAACGCCGGTCGCTGACGGGCTATATTCGACGCCCTGTCCCGCGACACTGCCACGCACCGCGATCGGGATCCGGCGGGGTGTCCCCTCGCTGCGCCGGAACTTTATGCTCCGCTCGGGGGCACCCCGCCACCTCGCTCGCGAAATCGTGGGTCAAGAGCGTGGGCAGAGTGCCGACCGCGCTGCAGCATCGTGAGCGAGTGAGCGGATCGCGGCATAGTACGCAGGGAGATCGCCATCGTGCCCGGCGAGCAGTGCGGTCAGCGCGGGGACGCAGCGATGGTAAGTGGCGACCGCGGCCAGGCGGGCATTGTTGAGCCCGGTGCCGGCATTCACGCCGCGGGCGGCGAGTGATTCCCCGAGACGCGCGAGTTCGGCAGTCTTGGCAGCGCGCATTTCCGCGGCGGGAGCGCCGCTCTGGTAGACCGCGGCCAGATGTCCACGGGTCGCCGCCATCAATTCCGCAATTTCCCGTTCCCGCCGCCTCGACGCCAGGTAGGCCTCGAGCTCGTCGTCTTTGCCGAGCCGCGTGAGCCAGCGGCGCGCGCCTTCATCCGCGACGACAGTGGCGAACGCCTCGTTGAAATCGCTGTCGCCCGGCACGTAGGCCTGCTGGTGGGCGAGTTCATGGAAGATGAGCGCGGCGAGATCGGCATCGCGGTAGGCCAGCATCGTGTTGAGCACCGGGTCCCGCAGATGCCCGAGCGTGGAGTAGGCGAGCGCGGGCCCGATGTAGACGTCGCGACCCCGGTCCGCGAGTCGCCGCGCGGCGCGGCTTGCGCGTGCTTCCCTGAAGTAGCCGCGGTAGGCGACGCAACCGGCGACCGGGAAGCACCAGCGTTGTGGGCTGACCGAAAACTCCGGTGCCGCGAACAGGTTCCAGGTGGCATAGGGCCGGCCGAGATCCGCATAGCTCCGGTAGCTGCCATTGTCCGGCAGTCCCAGGTCGGTAACGGCGAACTCCCGCGCGCGGCTCGCGTACTCCAGTCGCCGGCGCAGTGTCGCGTCCGTGTCGCTGCGCTCGACCAGATCGGCGATCGGCTCGCGGCTGCGGTTCATCTCCAGCTGCCCTGCGGCAAGGTGCAGGTAGTAGCAGCCGGAGAGCGCGAGGACTCCCGGCGCTAGCGCGAGGCGCTTCATCAGGCGCAACTGGGCATCGGTTAACATTGCGAAATGGAAGTTTATCTGGTCGGCGGCGCGGTCCGTGACGAGCTGCTCGGCCGGCCGGTGCAGGAGCGCGACTGGGTCGTGGTCGGCGCCACGCCGCAGGACATGCTGGACGCCGGCTACCGGCAGGTCGGGCGCGACTTCCCCGTGTTCCTGCACCCCGAAACCAATGAGGAATACGCGCTCGCGCGCACCGAGCGCAAGACCGGCCGCGGTTACCATGGTTTCGAACTGCGCTACTCCACCGACGTCACGCTCGAGGACGATCTGCGGCGGCGCGACCTGACGATCAACGCCATCGCGCGCGCATCCAGCGGTGAACTGATCGATCCCTGCGGCGGCAGGCGCGACCTCGAAGCCCGCACGCTGCGTCACGTCTCGGATGCGTTCAACGAGGACCCGGTGCGCGTGCTGCGGGTCGCGCGATTCCTGGCGCGATTCCAGCCGCTGGGATTCAGCGTCGCGCCCGAGACGCTGGTGCGCATGCGCGCGATGGTCAGTTGCGGCGAGGTGGACGCGCTGGTGGCTGAGCGCGTCTGGCAGGAGACCGAACGGGCGATTGGCGAGCCTGCGCCGGAAGCGTGGCTCAGGCTCCTGCACGATTGCGGTGCGCTGGCGCGCATCTACCCGGAACTGGACGCGCTCTACGGCGTGCCGCAGCCGGAGAAATGGCATCCCGAGATCGATACCGGCCTGCACATGGAGCTGGTGCTGCAGGCGGCCGCCGACCTGACGCCCGAGCCGCGCATACGGTTTGCGGCCCTGATGCACGATCTCGGCAAGGGCCGCACGCCCCGCTCGCAATGGCCGGCACACCATCGGCACGAGGAACGCGGCGTCGAGATGCTGCGCGAGCTCGCCGAACGCCTGCGCATACCGGGCGAATACCGCGATCTCGCGATCCTCGCCGCGCGCTGGCACGGGCTCGCGAATCGCGCGCTGGAATTGCGGCCGCGGACCGTGCTCGAACTGCTGGAGGCCTGCGACGCGATGCGCCGCCCCGACCGCTTCCGCGAACTGCTGATTGCCTTCGAGGCCGAC
>JBAQWM010000270.1:0-9536 GCA_049298915.1 Steroidobacteraceae bacterium
TTTCCAGCCCGTCCAGCTTCGCGGCCGCAGTTTCCCAGCCCTGGCGCGCAGCGGCGTAGTCGCCGACCGCGTATTTCTGTCCGGCCTCTGTGCCATGCGCGCGGGCTTCGGCAAAGACATCGGTCGCCCAGCTTGCTGCCGCACGTTTATCGAGTGCAGCGAACGCCGCTTCGAAGCGGCTCCGGGCTTCATCGGCTGCGGTTCGAAGCGTCGCGCTGTCCGCGCTCTGCTGCTCGGCAGCCGCGCGCTCCTTTCTCGCTGCTTCCGCTTCCGCGCGCGCCTGTTGCTCGATGCCGGCGTCGTGCCCGGCGAGATATTCCGGCAGCCAGATGAAGACCGCGCCGGCCGCCAGCGCCGTTGCGAAGAGCGCGGCAGGCAGCCAGCGCCGTCGGCGCCGCCGCGGTTGCCTGGATATGCTGGCGAGCGCGGGCGCTGCGACCGTGGTGCTGCGTTCCTCAGGCATGGACGCGAGCTGTTTCCGTATTTCAGGCAGGCTCGCGGGACGCTCCTGCGGCATCTTGGCGAGCAGGCGCAGCGCCAGTTCGCGCACGCTGGCGGGCACCGTACCGCGCGCCACCAGCGGCGGTACCGGTTCGTAGAGCACGCGCTCGCGCGTGATTTCCGGGTAGAAGGGCGGCTGCCCGCCGATCAGCTCGTAGAGCATGGCGCCCAGTGCATAAAGATCGTCGGCTGGCGCCGGCGCTTCACCGCGCAACTGCTGCGGGCTTGCGTTATACGGCGAACCGCCTTTCGCGGCCTCGCTGCCAGCCAGTGCCGCCCGGCCAAAGTCCGCGAGACGTGCGCGCCCGCCGGCATCCAGCAGCACGTTGCTGCACTTGAGATCGCGGTGGACCAGATTCGATGCGTGCGCGGCTTCGAGCGCCGCGACGACATCGGTGAGCGCCTGCTGCCAGCTCTCGAAGGAGCGGCCGCGGAACTGGCCGAGGTCCCCGCCTTCCTGGAATTCCATCACGAGCAGCGCCAGCCCGTCGGTCTGCAGCAGTTCATGGATCGGAACGGCGTGTTCGCTGCCGAGCGACTGGACGCGCGCGAGTTCAGCCTGCAGGCCCGGGATCAGATCGACTGCCGGGGGCGCGAGGACCTTGAGCGCGACGCGCGCGCCGCGCTTCGAATCGTCCGCGAGCCACACCTCGGAAGTACCGCCACTTCCCAGCCGGCGAACCAGCAGGAACCGGGCACCGAGTTCGAGCCCGGGCGTGAGTTCAATCATGACGGGTCAGCCTGCGCCGCCCGCCTGGACCCCCGGCGTGCCGGCATCCGCGGCCGGCGCTGTCGGCACCAGCCCGGTCTCTTCGCGATAGAGCTCATGCAGGAGCCGGCGCCATTCCGTGTACTGCTCCTCCGCCGTGCCGGTCAGGCGCAGCGTGCGCCCCTCGACGTCGACGACGAGCGGCGCGGTCTCGGCCTGGAACGACCCGGAAATTTCCTTCAGGGATTCGACGTGTATCTTGGCTTCCTCGCGCTTGCGAAAGCCGCTGACCACGGCCGCGACACCGCCGACGGCCGCGCCGGTGCGCGCCGCATTCGCCGCCCTCGAGCATGTGGCGCTCTGGCAATTGTCCGGCACGAATATCGCGGCGGCGACCGCCGCCGCGCCCATCGCGATGCGGTTACGCGCCTGCGCCTTGAGCTTCTCTTCTGCCGTGATCTCGTCGTAGGTGTAGCGCCGCCAGCTCGTGTACGGTTCCTCGAGCCGCTCGCTGAATGCCGAGTAGTTTTCGCTGACCGTGTCGATCATCCCGTAATCGCGCTCGCGGATCTGGCGGATACGCTGCAGCAGCAGGTCATCCTCGGCCGGCAGCCGCAGCACCTTGTACTGCCCGTTCTTTTCATTCTTCGCCAGGTACTGGCTGAAGGCGACCGGGGCGAAGTCGGCGGCGAAGCGCAATTCGCTGACGCGGCGGATGTTGGCCAGTTCCGCGGCTGGCTTCGCGTTGCGTGTCGCCAGCAGGTCGTTGGCGATCGCGACATAGACATTCTGGAACGGATCGCGGCCGTTGTTGTAACCGTCCTTGTAGGCGCGGGTGTCGGCGAGACCTTCGTATTCCTTGCCGGCGATCCAGACCTTGCCGGTCGCATCGGTCGCGGTCACGGCAAGCTTGAGCGCGGTGCCCGAGGATTCGATGATGCGGCCATCCACGGTCAGGTCGAAGGAAACGACCGTCGCCGGCACCACGCGCGCCGAGCCCCAGTGACCGGTGCCTTCCAGCGTGTCGCGCAACTGCATTGCGAAGTAGCGCGCTTCAGCCTTGCGGATGTCCGGATAGATGCGCATCTCGTCCGCGCGCTCCGGATCTTCCTCGATTTCCTTGGGTATTCCGGGATCGAATACGTGTACGCCGACGTCGAGCAGCTGTTCCGCCGCTATCTCGGTCGTGGCCTGCGTCGCCTGCAGGAGCGGCAGGGGCCGCGTTTCCTTGACCATGCAGCCGCCTGTAACGAGGATCGCCGCCGCCGCTGCAACCCAGTTCGAAATCAGTCGCGTCATTGCTGGTTCGCCCCCGGCCTGTACATCAGCGTCCCTTCTTGTAGCGGCGGTATTCTTCCCAGAGCGCGGCGCGCAGCTCAGGGTCCGTTTCCTTCATCGCGGCCTCGCGAATCTGCCGCGCGACGATGTCGTCATCCTTGCCGTCCGGAATATCCGCCGGAATCGAGCTCGGGCCACCGCCGGCCTGGCCCCCGACGGAGCCGCCGACGCCACCCTGGGTGCTTTCTGCATCCGGATCCGTGGCCGTGCCGCTGCCGTCACCCTTGCCCTCGCCCTTGCCGCCACGGTCCACGGATTCGAGCCCACCGTGCGATCGCGGGCCGCTACCGCCGGAGGCGTCGCCGCCGCTGCCGCTGTCGCCTTCTCCGGTACCGGGTTCGCCTGCGCGTTCACCCTGTTGTGCGGCGCGCTCCTTGGCGATCGCGGCCTGCGTGTCGCGCACGGTCTCATCGAATACGCCAAAGGTCTCATCGAGGCGCCGGTTGATTTCCTCGCGGCGGTTCGAGCCGCCGCCACCTGCAGCAGGGCCCTGGCCGGGGCTGCCGCCCTGTGTGGCCGGCTGGCCCCCGGATGATCCGGCACCGCCCGAACTGCCGGCCTGATCGCCGGCCTCGGCACCACTGCCGCCGCTGGCTCCAGCCTGCCCGCCGCCGGGCGCCGAAGCTGAACCGGATGCCGCACTGCCTGCGCAGTCTTCAGGTTTGTCAGCAGCGGGATCCGGATTGTCGGTTACGCATGGGCTCTCGCCGGCCTGACCGGATGCCCCGGCAGCGCCCGAGCCCTGATCCGAGCCCTGTGGCGCCTGGCTCGAACCTGCTTCGCCGCCGCTCTTCGTATCCGCGCCGCCGCCTGCTGAATCGGAGGTCTTGCCCTTCGTCGATCCCCCGGCCACGCCATCCTTGCTGCCGGGCATCGGCATGGCGGAATCGCCGCTGCCGCTGCCGCCGGAAGTCGGGAAACTGGAACTGGAGCTGCCGCCGCCATCGGTACCGCCGCCCGGGGACCCGCTGCCGGGTGAGCCCCCGCCACCGCTGGAACCCCCGCCATCACCTGAAGAACCGCCGCCGCTGGAACCGCCGCCGCCACCCGAGGATCCGCCTCCACCGGAGCTGCCGCCCCCGGCTGGCGATGAACTGCCCTGGTCGGGCTGCGCCATTCCGCCCTGGGTCATGCAGCCGACCAGCAGGCCGACTGCGGCGGAGACTGCCAGGCCACGCAAAAGCAATTTTGGATTCATGGTCGTCTCCCGGCCGCATGCCCGCGCGAAGCTACGCCGGCCTTGGGGGTGCCCCACAAACTTTGAGGGCGACCCTGCCCGATGGTTCACCGGCTAGCGCACAGGACGGGCGATCAGCCTTCCCCTGCGATTGCCGATGGGTCCTCACCGCGCAGGAATGCGCCCAGCTGCGAGGCCAGGCGATCACAGGCGGCGCCCTGGACCCGCGCGATGAACGGCAGCGGCACGAGCACGCCGACCAGCGCCGAAGTACCGGTCACATTGGTCGAGACCGATCCGGCAGTCCTGGCGGTCGTGAGATCCCACACCACCGCCTGGTAGTCGGATTCCTTCTCCCACCAGCCGAAGCCGATGCAACCGCCACCGGCAGGACCGAGGGAGCAGGTGAGGCTACCGCCGCTGTCAGTCTGTCGCGTCGTTCCATCGATCCAGATGATGTAGCGCACGCCGCTCTGCGCAACGCGTTCCGCCACGACGTCGCGCGCCAGCAGCCTGGTCACGCCCTCCGGGCGCTGGGGAGCGGTCGAGGGCTCGAGCCAGGGGAACATGGAGTCGACGAATGCATCATTGGGCCGCACCTGGATGCCGCCCGATGCCGCGATCTTGTCGCCGACGCAATCCATGAAGTCGTCTTCGGCACCCACGCCTTCGACGTGCGGTTTCGCAAGCAGCACGACGGCTTCGTGGGCGCCAATGGCCGTCATCGTGTTGCGGCTCTCTTCGAGCCGCGCCGTCATGCAGCCGCTCAACTGCAGCAGGATCGTCGCGCCTGCGACGACAGTCGGCAATGACCGGTAGTTCAGGCGCAACATAAGTCAACTCCTGACCGTGCAATGACGCATCGATCCGAGTATACGCCGCGACTACCACAGTTCCATCTGATCCGGCCCGGCTCGCGGCGGACGGAATAGCGAAGTCTCGAGCGGTGCCGCCTGGCCATGTTCGAGGCCATGGCGCCGGCAGGCGGCCTCGAAGCGGCGTCGCAGCAGCTCGGCCCAGGGACCCTGGCCGCGCATGCGCCAGCCGAAGCGCGAGTCGTAGTCGCGCCCACCGCGAAGCTGCCGGATGCGGCTTTGCACGCGCGCGGCGCGATCCGGGAAATGTGTCTCGAGCCATTCATAGAAGAGCTGCCTGACCTCGCCCGGCAGTCGCAGCAACAGGTAACCCGCCATCGCGGCGCCGGCATCAGCCGCGCTTGCGATGACGCCCTCGAGCTCGTGATCATTGATGGCGGGGATTACCGGGGCGAACATCACGCCGACCGGAATTTGCGCCTGCGCGAGCCGCCTGACCGTCGCCAGCCGCGCCGCCGGCGAAGCCGCCCGCGGCTCCATGCGCCGTTTCAATTCATCATCGAGCGTCGTAATACTGACAAGCACGCGCACCAGTCGTTCCGCCGCCAGGCGCTGCAACAGCTCCAGGTCGCGGAGCACCAATGCCGATTTGGTCACGATCGTGACCGGGTGGTGGCATTCGGCCAGGACTTCGAGGATCCCGCGGGTGACTCCCAGGCGCCGTTCCAGCGGCTGGTAGGGATCGGTGTTGGCGCCCAGATTGATCGGGCTGCAACGATAAGTCTGCCGCCCCAGTTCCTCGCGCAGGCGCCCTGCCGCGTCCTGCTTGAAAAACAGCCGCGTCTCGAAATCCAGGCCCGGCGACAAGTTGACATAAGCGTGGCTCGGACGCGCGAAGCAATAGACGCAGCCGTGTTCGCAACCGCGATAGGGATTGATGGACTGGTCGAAGGGGACGTCCGGCGAGGTGTTGCGGGTGATGACGCTCTGTGCGGGTTCCGGCAGCACCGTGGTTTCGAGCGGCGGCAGGGCCTCATCGGCGTGGGCCCAGCCGTCGTCCACGGCCTCGACCGCCAGCGACTCGAATCGCCCGGCGCGGTTTGAAACCGCCCCACGACCGCGGATTTCCCTCGTCCCCATACCTGTATGGATATACAGGCAGGCATGTCGCCGGTCAACTCCCCGGCGGACGCGAATCTGCCGCCGGATCTACTTCGCGCAGCCCGGAGGCCGGGAAGCTGTCCATGTCGCGCAAGGCCGGGAACCAACGACGCCACAGCCCGGCTATTGCGACACTCGCGAGACCGCCGACGACCACCGCCGGTTTGAGCCCCCACCAGGCCGCCGTCAGGCCGGACTCGAACTCCCCCAGTTCGTTGGATGCGCCGATGAACACCGCATTGACCGCGCTGACGCGACCGCGGATCGCGTCGGGCGTCTCGAGCTGCACCAGCATGTGGCGGACGTAGACGCTGACCATGTCCGCGGCGCCCACCACGGTGAGCGCAATGAGCGACACGACGTAACTCTCGGAGATTCCGAACACGACGGTCGCGATGCCGAACAGCGCGACCCCGCCGAACATCAGCGAGCCGACTCGGCGCGTGAATGGATGCCAGGCGAATGCGACCGCGATCAGCGCCGCGCCGACGCCGGGCGCCGCGCGCAGGATGCCGAGTCCATCCGGCCCGATTTCCAGGACATCGCTGGCATAGGCGGGCAGGAGTGCGGTCGCGCCGCCGAACAGCACGGCGAAGAGATCGAGCGACACCGCGCCGAGAATGATCTTGCGCTGCCAGACGAAGCGCAGACCCTCGAGCAGCGTGTGCCAGCTGTCCGGCACGCGCGGGGCGACCGGCGGTCGGGCGCGCACGCCGGACATCAGGACGATGGAGATCGCGAGCAACACCGCGACGCTGCCGTAGACATGCTCCGGACCCAGCAGGTAGACCAGGCCGCCGATCGCCGGGCCGATGATGATCGAGACCTGCCAGGTGCTCGAATTGACGGCGACCGCACGGCTGAAGAGCTCAATCGGCACGAGATTCGGCAAGAGCGCCTGGCCGGCTGGCATGGAGAAAGCACGCGCAATGCCGAACAGCACCATGACTGCGAATACCGGCCACACGACGCTGAGACCGGAGAATGTGAACGCTAGCAGCAGCAATGCGCAGAGGCATTCCAGCACGTAGCAGCCGGTCAGGATGCGCGCCCGATTGCGCCGGTCCGCGACCTGACCGGCCGGCAGCACCAGCAGCACGAAGGGCAGGAACTGCGAGAGCCCGATCAGTCCCAGGTCGAGCGGATCGCGCGTGATCGCGTAGATCTGCCAGCCGACCGCCACGGTCTGCATCTGCACGCCGATCGAGACCGCGAGCCGCGCGGTCAGGAAGCGCGCGAATCCCGGATGGGCCAGCAGGCGCCCGAGATTCTGCCGGTCGCTGCCCGATGCTGACATGCAGCGCGATCAGCGCCCGATCAGCAGGCGCAGCATGCGCCTGAGCGGCTCGGCGGCACCCCACAGGAGCTGGTCGCCCACCGTGAATGCGGCCAGGTACTGCCGCCCCATCGCCAGGTGGCGGATGCGCCCGACGGCGATATCGAGCGTGCCCGTGACCGCAGCAGGCGTCAGTTGCTTGAGCGTGGCCGCGCGTTCATTGGGGACGATGCGGATCCAGGGATGCGCGCCCGCGATCGCCTGCTCCACCTCATCGAGCGACATCGCCTGGCTGAGCCTGATGGTCACGGCCTGGCTGTGACAACGCATCGCGCCGATGCGCACGCACAGTCCGTCGATCGGGACCGGTGCGCCGGACAGTCCCAGGATCTTGTTGCCTTCGGCGCCCGCCTTCATCTCTTCGCGGCTGCGGCCATTGCCGAGATCGCTGTCCACCCAGGGCAGCAGGCTGCCGGCCAGCACCTGGCCCAGATGTTCGACCGGCATGGCGCCATCGCGCAGCGCGGCCAGCGCCCGACGATCGATGTCGAGGATCGCGCTCGCGGGATCCTTCAGCAGCTCCGCCACCGCGCCGTGCAGGCGGCCCATCTGCTGCAACAGCTCCCGCATCTGTTGCGCGCCTGCACCCGAGGCCGCCTGGTAGGTCATCGTCGTCATCCACTCGATGGCCCCGGCACGGAACAGCCCGCCGAATGCCATCAGCATCAGGCTCACGGTGCAGTTGCCGCCGATCCAGTCGCGACCGCCCCTGGCGAGCGCCGCATCGATCAGCGGCCGGTTGACGGGATCGAGGATGATTACCGCGGAATCCTTCATCCGCAGCGTCGAGGCCGCGTCGATCCAGTGGCCGTCCCAGCCGCCGGCGCGGAGCTGCGGATGAATGGCCTCGGTGTATCCGCCGCCCTGGCAGGAGATCAGGATCTCGCAGTCGCAGAGTGCCGCGAGCTCGTTCGCGTCCCCGACCCTGGCGGTCGCGCGCCCGATCTCGGGAGCGGCGGCGCCCGCCTGCGTGGTCGAGAAGAATCGCGGCTCGATCAGCGCGAAATCGTCTTCGGCGCGCATGCGCTCGACCAGCACCGAGCCCACCATGCCGCGCCAACCGATCAATCCGACCCGAGGCTTGGTCAAAACGCACTCGCTTGATGCACTGCAGGCGTTGCACTATAGCGTGCCGAGCAAGGAGGATAACTATGCCAGCCGAACTGCAGTCCGGTCTCATCCTGCCGCCCGACGCCGAATGGAGGCCGGGATTCGAGGTCGCGCGCGCGACCGACGCCTATGTCGCGACCATCCCGGTCGCCGAGCGCACGAAGTCGGATGCGTACTTCGAGGGCGGCTACTGGATCAATGCCTGGGGCGTCCTGATCGCGGTGCTGATCGCCTGGCTACTGCTCGGCACGCGCTTCTCCGCGCGGCTGCGCGATTTCGCGGAGCGGCGGGCACGCCGGCCATTCCGCCAGGCGCTGATCTATGGGGCCGCGATCCTGTCGCTGCTGTTCGTACTGACGCTGCCCTGGACCATTTATGCGAAATACTACCGCGAACAACAGTACGGCCTGTCCAACCAGACGCTCGGCGGGTTCCTCGGCGAGTGGGGCATCGGATTCGCGCTGACCGTCGCCATCATGGCTGTGGCTGTCGCGGGTCTCTACGCGATCATCCGCCGGGTGCGCGAACGCTGGGTGTACTGGGCGACCGGCGCGACCGCGCTCTTCATGCTGTTCGTCACCCTCATCAACCCGGTGTTTGTCCAACCCCTGTTCAACGACTACCGGAGCCTGCCCGCGGGCGAGCTGCGCGAATCGATCCTCGCGCTGGCGCGGGAGAATGGCGTGCCGGCCGACAGCGTTTACTGGTACGACGCCTCGAAGCAAACCAAGCGCATCAGCGCCAGTGTCGCCGGCATCGGCGCCACCACGCGCATCGCGCTGAACGACAACCTGCTGAACGGCACCTCGGCGCCCGAGATCCGCGCCGTCATGGCACATGAAATGGGTCACTACCGGCTCAATCACCCGGTGTGGCTGCCGCTTGCGCTGGCGCTGGTGATGGGACTCGGTTACTGGGCCGTCGACCGCCTGTTCGCAAGCTTCCACCGGCGCTACAGCGAGCGCTGGGGCGTGCGCGACATCGCGGACCTCGCCGGATTTCCTCTCGCTTTCGCCATCTTCTCGGTGGTGCTCTGGCTGCTTTCGCCCGTGACCAAGACGATCATCCGCACCGCTGAGAATCAGGCCGATGCCTTCGGGCTCGAGGCGGCGCGCGAGCCGCATGGATTCGCGAGCGTGGCGATGCGCCTTTCGCAATATCGCAAGATCGAGCCGGGAGCGCTCGAGGAGATCCTCTTCTACGACCACCCGAGTGGCCGGGCGCGCGTGGAGCGAGCGATGCAGTGGCTTGCCGAGCACCCACCCGCGACCCAGTAACCGGCAATTTCGGCCTGCATGCGAAATCCCACGGAGGAATACCGGCGCGCGGGATCCGGCGGGGTTTCTCGCTCGCAAACTCCGCCGGAACTTACGAGTTTGCTCGCGAGAA
>JBAQWM010000271.1:0-11306 GCA_049298915.1 Steroidobacteraceae bacterium
GTCCGCGCAGGGCGGCGTGCGGCCATGGTGGCAGCAGGGTTCGAGCGAGACATAGGCCGTCGCGCCGCGGGCCGCCACGCCGGCTGCGCCCAGCGCCATGACTTCCGCATGCGGGGATCCGGCCCGCTCGTGCCAGCCCTCGCCCACGACGCGTTCCCCGGCCGCGATGACGCAGCCGACGCGCGGATTAGGATCCGTGGTCCACAGGCCGCGACCTGCCAGCTCCAGGGCCCGCGCCATGTGCCGATCGTCGTGCTGCCCGGGACCATTCATCGCTTGCTGCGCGCATCGCGCTCCTGGGATGGAAGCAGCGACATCTGGCCGGTGGCGGGGTCCTCGCGCTGCCGCAGGCTGAGCTGTTCGATCTCCGCGCGGAATGCATCGACATCCTCGAAGTGATGATAAACCGACGCATAGCGCACGTAGGCGACCTCGTCGAGCTGGCGCAATTCCTCCATGACGAATTCGCCGATGGTGCGCGATGCGACCTCGCGTTCGCCGAGCACACGCAGGCGGTGGCAGATCCGCTCGATCGCCAGCTCGACGTCGTCACGCGCAATCGGCCTCTTCTCGAATGCCTTCATGATGCCGGCGCGCAGCTTGCCTGCGTCGAATGGCTGCCGCGTCTGGTCATTCTTGACCACTTGCGGCAATACCAGTTCCGCCGTTTCAAATGTCGTGAAGCGCTCGCCGCACGCGAGGCATTCGCGGCGACGGCGGATCTGGTGGCCGTCGCCCGCGAGGCGTGAATCGGTCACCTTGGTATCCTCGTGACTGCAGAATGGGCAGTGCACCGCCGCTTTCCGGTCGCGTGCTCAGCCGTAGACAGGGAAGCGCCCGCAGATCGCGAGCACCTGCCTGCGCACGCGCTCGACGACCGTCGCGTCGCCGATCGCATCCAGCACGTCGGCGATCCACGAGCCTACCTGCCGTGACTCGTCGATGCCGAATCCGCGGGTCGTGATCGCGGGCGTACCGATGCGCAGCCCGCTGGTGATGAATGGCGGGCGCGGATCATTCGGCACGGCGTTCCTGTTGACGGTGATGTGGGCCCGCCCCAGCGCGGCATCCGCGTCCTTGCCGGTGTAGGGGCGACCGATCAGGTCGAGCAGAAACAGGTGATTGTCGGTGCCGCCCGAAACGATGCGGTAACCGCGTGTGCTGAGTTCGGTCGCCATGGACCTGGCATTCGCGACGACCTGCCGCTGGTAGACCGCAAATTCGGGCGCCAGTGCCTCGAGGAATGCGACGGCCTTGGCCGCAATGACATGCATCAGCGGACCGCCCTGGGTGCCCGGGAAAATCATGGCATTGAGCTTCTTGTGCAGTTCGGCATGCTCGCGCGCGAGGATCAGCCCGCCGCGCGGGCCACGCAGCGTCTTGTGCGTCGTGGTCGTGACCACGTCCGCCACCGGTACCGGATTCGGGTACACGCCCCCGGCGACCAGACCGGCCACATGCGCCATGTCGACGACGAACCAGGCGCCGACCGAGTCGGCGATGGCACGGAAGCGCTGCCAGTCGATGACACGCGAGTATGCGGAGAATCCGGCGAGGATCATCTTTGGCCGGTGCTCCTGGGCCAGGCGCTGCACGCCGTCATAGTCGATCTCGCCGGTGGCCGGATCGAGCCCGTACTGCACCGCTCGGAACAGCTTGCCGGAGAAATTGACGGCGGCGCCGTGGGTCAGGTGACCGCCGTGGGCGAGACTCATGCCCAGCAGCGTATCGCCGGGATTCAAGAGCGCCAGATAGACGGCGGCATTCGCCTGCGAGCCGGAGTGCGGCTGCACATTGGCGTACGCGGCACCAAACAGTTTCTTCGCGCGCTCGATCGCGAGTTGTTCCGCGATGTCGACATTCTCGCAGCCACCATAGTAGCGCTTGCCCGGGTAGCCTTCGGCGTACTTGTTCGTCAGTACCGAGCCCTGCGCCTCCAGAACGCTTGGACTCGCATAATTTTCGGACGCGATGAGCTCGAGGTGCTGCTGCTGGCGCAGCTGCTCGGCCGCCATTGCAGCGGCAAGCTCGGGATCGAATGACCGGATATTCGTGCCAGGGCTGAACATGGTGGCCGCGCAGTCTAACCGAAAGCCAGGCCGCTACGCCGCATCGACGAATGCCCTGACCACGCGGGTCCACGCGCGCGCCAGATTGCGGCGGTTGTAGCCGCCGCCGCCGACACCGAGTATGCGCCCCGAGGCAAAACGGTCGGCGATCCGGCACAGTCGTGTCGCCGCATGTGCATGGGATTCCTCGCTCAGCCGCAGGTGCGTGATCGGATCGCCCTCGAGACTGTCTGCCCCGCACTGGAAAATCAGGAATTGCGGCCGGTGGCGCTCCAGATGCGCCTCGACCGCCGCAAAGGCCGCCAGGAATTCGCGATCGCCGCTCCCTGGCGGCAACGGAATATTCAGTTTCGTGCCGCTGGCCGCCCCGCTGCCCGTTTCCTCGCGCGCGCCGGTTCCCGGGTACAGGAAGCGCCCGTCTTCGTGCAGGTCCGCGAATATCAGCGCCGGATCGTCCTCGAAACCGTAGTAGACGCCGTCGCCATGATGCGCATCGATATCGACATAGCCGACGCGTTCGATCCCATGCGCTTTTTTCAGGTGCTCGGCCACAACGCCGCAGTCGTTGAAGACACAGAACCCGGCGGCATGGCCCCGCGAAGCATGATGCAGGCCCGCTATCGGCACGAACGCGCGCCTGGCCTGACCCGTCATCAGTGCCTCGGTCGCCACCAGTGACGCCCCGACCACGTCGCAGGCCGCCTCGTAGATGCCTTTCCAGGCCGGCGTATCGCCGGCGTCCAGAAAACCCTCACCTGTCAGCGAGCGCGACTGGACCAGGTCGACATAGGCCGGCAGGTGAAACAGTTCGAGTTCGGCGCGCGTCGCGGCGCGGGGCGCCAGCTTCCGCACCCGGCTGGCGAGGCCCTCCGCCTCGAGTTCTTCCACGAATGCTTCGTGCCGGTCGGGGCCGAATGGATGGCCATCGCCAAAGGCATAGCGGGCGATGCGCTCTCCGACGACGATGCAGGTATCCGATTCGCCGGTGTTCGCCAAGACCGCCGCCATGCGCAGGGAGACCGCCGGAAGCCTAGCACAGCCCCCGGGCGCCTCCCGCTGGCGGGGCCGCTTTGCATCGCAGATAATCCGCCGCCCCCGGAGCGGTGAGGACCCATAGCAGGCCATGGCCCAGTACATCTACACGATGATCCGAGTCGGCAAGATCGTGCCGCCAAAGCGCCACATCCTGCGCGACATTTCGCTGTCGTTCTTTCCGGGCGCGAAGATCGGCGTGCTCGGGCTCAATGGCTCCGGCAAGTCGACATTGCTGCGGATCATGGCTGGCATCGACCGCGAGATCGAAGGCGAGGCCCGCCCGCAACCGGGCATCAAGATCGGACTGCTGCCGCAGGAGCCCGAGCTCGATCCGGACAGCGACGTCCGGTCCATTGTCGAGCAGGCGATGCAGCCGGTGAAGGCGGCGCTCGCCCGCCTCGAGCAGGTGTACACCGCCTACAGCGAGCCGGACGCGGACTTCGACCGGCTGGCCGCGGAACAGGGCCAGCTCGAGGCATTTCTCGCGACCGTCGACGGGCACAATCTCGAGCGGCAGCTCGACGTCGCAGCCGATGCCCTGCGACTGCCGCCCTGGGAGGCCAGGATCAGCCAGCTGTCCGGCGGCGAACGGCGTCGGGTCGCATTGTGCCGGCTGCTGCTTTCGAAACCGGACATGCTGCTGCTCGATGAACCGACCAATCACCTGGATGCCGAGTCGGTCGCATGGCTGGAGAAATTCCTCGAGCAGTATCCGGGCACGGTGATCTGCGTCACCCACGACCGCTACTTTCTCGACAATGTCGCGGGCTGGATCCTGGAGCTCGACCGTGGCTTTGGCATTCCATGGCAGGGCAATTACTCGTCCTGGCTCGAGCAGAAAGAGCAGCGTCTTGCGCAGGAAGAGAAACAGCAGGAAGGTCTGCGGCGCACGCTTGCCCATGAACTGGAATGGGTGCGCGCGAACCCCAAGGCGCGCCAGTCGAAGAACAAGGCCCGCCTGCGCCAGTTCGAGGAGCTGTCGTCGGTCGAATTCCAGGCCCGCAACGAGACCAATGAAATCTACATACCGCCGGGGCCGCGGCTCGGGGACCTCGTCATCGAGGTCGAGCGCCTCCGCAAAGCCTATGGCGAGCGACTGCTGATCGACGGTCTTTCGTTCCGGCTGCCGCCCGGCGGAATCGTCGGCATCATCGGCCCGAATGGCGCCGGCAAGACCACGCTGTTCCGCATGCTGAGCGGCGAAGAAGAGCCCGATGCGGGGACCGTACGCGTCGGGCCCACGGTCAAGCTCGCCTATGTCGGCCAGTCACGCGAGGTACTGAACGACCTCAATACCGTGTGGCAGGAGATCTCCGGCGGGCTCGACATGATCCGCGTCGGCAATTACGAGACTTCCTCGCGCGGCTATGTCGGCCGCTTCAATTTCCGCGGCAACCAGCAGCAGCAACGGATCGGCGAGCTGTCCGGCGGAGAACGAAACCGCGTGCACCTCGCAAAGCTCCTGAAGAGCGGCGCCAATGTACTGCTGCTCGATGAACCGACCAATGACCTCGATGTCGAGACGCTGCGTGCGCTCGAGGAGGCGCTGCTGAGTTTTCCCGGTTGCGCCGTCGTGATTTCGCATGACCGCTGGTTCCTCGACCGTATCGCCACCCATATCCTGGCGTTCGAGGGCGACAGCGAGGTGAGCTGGTTCGAGGGCAACTACCAGGATTACGTGTCCGATCTGCGCCAGCGCAAGGGCGAACTGGCCGATCAGCCGCACCGCCTGCGATACAAGCCACTTCACACCTGACCCTCGCGCGTCATTTCGGCTAGACTGGAATCGTCCGGACAGCCGGCGGGGGGGGTGGCATGGCGGTGTTCATCGACTCTGCGGGTCGCCTGCACCATGACCAGGACAGCGGTCTGGCGCTGCGCTGCCCGCATTGCCAGGTGCTCGCGCACATCACCCCGGTCTCGGTGCCCGATTTCAACGTATTGCAGCTGCACAAACCGAGCCAGGTCGGGCTGGTCTACCGTTGCGAGGCCTGCAATGCGCCCATATTCCTGCGTTTCGCGGTCAAGCTGTATGCCGGCAGCCGCGTCGAACTTGCGCCGAATTTCGTCGAGCTCGAACGCTCGCGCGAGAAATTCAGCTTCACCCATCTGCCGGAGGACATCGAGCTGGTCTTCAAGGAAGCGCTCGCCTGCTTCTCGGCGGCCTGTTACAACGCATTCGCCTCGATGTGCCGGCGCGTAGCACAGTGCGTATTTGCCGATCTGGGCGAGGGCGGCAAGCTGCAGCTTTACGACGAGCTCGCGAACATCCGCCGGCTCGCCGAACTGGACGATGAATCGTTCGCGATAGTCAAGAAAGTGCTGTTCGAGGGCGACCTGCAACCCAGACCCGGCTCCGGCGCCGTGCCCGGGCCGCCATTGATCGACAATTTCCAGGCCGGCGTGCTGCTCGAGGTCATCAAGGATCTGCTGTACCAGGCCTATGTCCGGCGCGGCCGCCTGCAGCAGGCGATGATGGTGCGGCGTTATTTCGCCGAGGACACGCCTGCCAAGGTCACGCCGCTGGCCGCGCGCGGCCCGGATCCAGGACGTTCAGCCTAGCCAGACCCGCGCGTTGCGGAACAGCCGCATCCAGCCGCTGTCCTCGCCGGCCCCCGGCGGGTGCCAGGAGTTCTGTGCCGTGCGGAATACCCGTTCCGGGTGCGGCATCATGACTGCGACGCGTCCGTCCGCGGAGACCAGCCCCGCGATGCCCCCCACTGAGCCGTTCGGGTTGGCCGGGTAGCGCTGGGCGACCGCACCGCGGTTGTCGACGAATCGCATGACGGTCAATGGCCGCGCTGCCTGCTCATCCGCGGCCGTCCTGAATTCGGCGCGACCCTCGCCGTGCGCAACGGCGATCGGCAGGCAGGATCCCGCCATGCCGGCAAAGAACAGCGAATCTGACTCGCCGATCTCGACCAGCGACAGCCGGCCCTCGAACTGCTCGGAACGATTGCGCAGGAAGCGTGGCCAGCAGCGGGCGCCGGGTATCAGTTCGGCAAGCGCCGTGAGCATCTGGCAACCATTGCAGACGCCAAGGGTGAAATTATCGTCGCGCCGGAACCAGTCGCTGAATAGCTCGCGGGCGCGCCCGTTGAAAAGGATCGATCTGGCCCAGCCCTCGCCCGCCCCCAGAACGTCGCCATAGCTGAACCCGCCGCAGGCGACCAGGCCATGGTAGTGGTCGAGTTGCGCCCCGCACTCCAGGATGTCGGTCATATGGACGTCCACGGCCGAGAAACCGGCGCGATCGAAGGCCGCGGCCATCTCGACCTGACTGTTGACTCCCTGCTCGCGCAGGATCGCGACGCGCGGCCGCACGCCGGTCGCGATCATCGGCGCGGCGATGTCGTCGTCGGGATCGAATGCGGGCTGCCAGGACAGGCCCGGATCCGAATCATCGAGGCGTGCAGCCTGTTCTTCATCGGCGCAATCCGGATTGTCGCGCAGGCGCTGCATGCGCCAGCTGGTCTCGGACCAGAGGCCGCGCAGCCGCACACGGTCATCGTCAATCAGCACGCGACCCTGGGCGGCAATACGGACCCGGCGACCTGCCGTCGGTCTGCCGATCAGGCGTGCCTGCCGGGCGAGCCCATGTCGCGCCAGAATCCCGAGCACGGCGCCGGCGTCGCCGGAGCGCAATTGCAGGACGGCGCCGGGTTCCTCGCTGAATAGAGCGGCGACCGGGTCCGCAACCGCGCCGAGGTCGATGTCGAGGCCGGCGCGGCCCGCGAAAGCCATTTCCAGCAGTGTGATCGCCAGGCCACCGTCGGAGCGGTCGTGATAGGCGAGCACATGACCGGTGTCCGCAAGCTCGCGGATCGCCGCGAAGAATGCCGTGAGCAGGCGCGGGTCGTCGAGATCCGGCGGCAGCTTCCCGATATGACCGTACACCTGCAGCAGGCAGGAGCCGCCGAGCCGGTCACGACCCGCGCCGAGATCGAGCAGGAGCAGCACGCCCGGATCCGGCTGCGTTTCCAGCACCGGTGTCAGGGTGCGGCGTACATCGGCGACCGGTGCAAATGCGGATACCACGAGCGACAGCGGCGAGATCACGGAGCATTCGCCTGTCTCTCCCCGCCAGCTCGATCGCATCGACAGCGAATCCTTCCCGACCGGGATCGCGATGCCGAGCGCCGGACACAACTCCTCGCCGAGCGCCCGTACGGTGTCGTAGAGTCCTGCGTCCTCGGCAGAATCTCCGCTGGCGGCCATCCAGTTGGCCGACAGGCGCACGTCCCTGATCTGCCGCACATCCGCCGCCACGATATTCGTGATCGCCTCGGCCACCGCAATGCGGCCGGATGCCGGGCCGTCCAGCAGCGCGATCGCCGGCCGCTCGCCAATCGACATCGCCTCCCCGGTGTGACCGCGCAGCCCCGACAGTGTCACGGCCACATCGCTCGCCGCGACCTGCCACGGCCCCACCAACGGATCGCGGCTGATGAGGCCGCCGACACTGCGATCGCCGATGGTGACGAGAAATCCCTTGTCCGCAATCGCCGGCAGGCGCAGCAGGCGCTCGAGTGCCTGCGCCGGCTCGACGCCACTGACGTCAAATGCGTCATCGCCACCGCTGCCGCGCTGCGCCGCGCGCCGCACGCGCGGCGGCCTGCCGAGCAGCGCCGATACCGCGATGTCGGCCGGTCGCCCCCCCAGCTGCGAATCAGTCACCTGCAGCTGCCCGTCACCGGTCGTGCTTCCGATCACGGCGCAGGGGCAGCGCTCACGGCGGCACAGCGCGAGAAATTCCTCGAGACGGCCGGCGGCGACGGCAACCACATAGCGTTCCTGCGCTTCGTTGCACCAGATCTCGAGCGGGGACATGCCTGGCTCGTCATTGGGTACCGCGCGCAATTCGATTCTGGCGCCCAGACTGCTGTGCGCGACGACTTCCGGCACCGCATTCGACAGGCCGCCGGCACCGACGTCATGGATGGTCAGTATCGGATTGTCCTCGCCCATGGCCCAGCAGCGATCGATGACCTCCTGGGCGCGGCGCTGCATTTCCGGGTTGCCGCGCTGGACCGACGCAAAATCGAGATGTTCGCTGCTGGTGCCGCTGTCGAGTGATGACGCGGCGCCGCCTCCCAGGCCGATCAGCATCGCGGGTCCGCCCAGCAGCAGCAGCCTGGCGCCGACCGGAAGCTTGCGCTTCGCGACGTGAATGCGGCGTACATTCCCGAGACCGCCCGCAATCATGATCGGCTTGTGATAGCCGCGGAACACGCCGGCGGGGTCGGACGGCAGCCGCATCTCAAAAGTGCGGAAGTAGCCCAGAATTGCCGGTCTGCCGAATTCGTTGTTGAATGCCGCGGCGCCGACCGGTCCTTCGAGCATGATGTCGAGCGCCGAGGCGATGCGTGGCGACCGGGCATGACCGGTTTCCCAGGGCTGCTCGAATCCCGGTATCCGCAGGTTTGACACGGTGAATCCCACCAGGCCGGCCTTGGGCTTCGCACCGAGCCCGGTGGCACCCTCGTCCCGTATCTCGCCGCCCGCTCCGGTCGCCGCGCCCGGAAACGGGGAAATTGCGGTCGGATGATTGTGGGTCTCGACCTTGATCACGATATCCGCCGGCTCGTCGTGCCACCGGTAGCAGTGGTCCCCGGCAGCCGCGAAAAAACGACTCGCGACGGGTCCCGCGATTACCGCCGCATTGTCGCTGTAGGCCGAAAGAACGCCATCCGGGCTCCGCTCGTGCGTGTGGCGAATCATCGCGAACAGCGTTTTCTCCTGCGCCACGCCGTCGATGGCCCACTCGGCATTGAAGATCTTGTGGCGGCAATGTTCGCTGTTCGTCTGCGCGAACATCATCAGCTCGACATCGGTCGGATCGCGTCCCAGGCGCACGAAGATGTCCGCGAAGTATTCGATTTCTTCGCCGGAAAGCGCGAGCCCCAGACCGGTATTGGCACGCGCAATTGCTGCAGCCGGGGTGCCGCCGAGCGCGATGCTGGTCAACGGTCGCGGCGGATGCGCTTCGAACAATCTGGCGGCGTCAGCAGGGTCCCGGAGCACCGCCTCCGTCATCGGATCATGCAGCGACGCGGCCAGTATTTCGAGCTGCGCCGATCCGAGCGCCGACTCCGATTCGAGGTGCCAGACCCTGCCGCGTTCGATGCGCCTGACGAAGGCGAGTCCGCAGACATGCGCGATATCGGTCGCCTTGGATGACCAGGGTGAAATCGTGCCTGGCCTCGGCACCGTCAGCAGCAGCTGCCCGTCGCGCGTCGATTCGCTGGTCCGCGGCTCAAGACCCAGCAGTCGCTCGAGGAGGCGCAATTCCGCGGCCGCTGGCGCCCGCGCATGATCCACGAAATGAAGATAGCGCACCTGGATGCGGCGCAGCACCGGCAGGCTCTGGCGGAGCGACGCCAGCATTCTCTCCAGGCGGAAGTCGGATAGTGCGGGACCGCCTGGCAGTTCCAGCATCGAGCGCCGTCAGCGCTTGGCGCCCGAATCGGTGCCGGATGGAAACACGGGGACCGGGAACTGGGCCACATTCCCGCCTTCGAGCGCGCTGATCTTGCTGACTCCCTGCTTGCGTACCTCGTCGATGCGGATGATGGAGTGCAGCGGCAGGTAGCTGCGCTTCACGCCCGCAAACTCCGCCTTGATGCGCTCCTCGGCCGGGTCGACCACGACACCGCTGCGCTCGCCGAATACCAGCTCCTCGACCTCGATGAAGCCGAACAGCCCGCCATGGCTGACCTTGCGCGCATAGATCTCGTAGACCTTGCCCTGGTTTGCGAACATGACCTTGAATATGTGACTTGTCGCCATGATCCCGGTGGGCGTCGTGCTGCCGTGGTCGGGCTATTATACCGTTCCAGTCAGGCGGGTAGCGGGTGTGGGCTCCGGCAGCCGCCTGCCACGGGATCCAGCGATGGCACTCAGGATGAAAATCGTCAGTGACAATGCGGCTCGCGCCGGCGAGCACGCGCACAGGACATTCGGAGTCAATGGCGGGCGTATCGGCCGCAACCAGAAGAATGACTGGGTGTTGCGCGACCGTGACCGTTTCGTTTCGGGGTTGCACGCCGAGATCGAACATCGGGCGGGAACCTGGTGGCTGCGGGATCTAAGCACCAATGGCACATTCATCAACGACTCGGACGATCCTCTCGGGCCCGAGCGCTTGCATCAGCTCGAGCATGGCGACCGCGTCCGCATCGGGGAATACGACATCGAGGTCGAGATTTCCGGCGGCAACGACTTTCCCGCCGACGAGACGCCGCCGGTCGGCGAGCAGACTCTCGATGCTTCCTTCAATATCAAAGCCATTCTCGCTGCCGGCCCGGATGAACGCGCTGCGGTTCCGCGCCAGCTGCCGGATGACTCGGCAGTCAGGCGCCTGAAGGTTGCGGCTGCGCCGGCGCAGGTCCCGTCCGGCCGCGCGCGCGAGGAACACGATCTCTGGCCGGGACTCGTCGCATTGTGCAAGGGTGCGGGCATCGACCCGCGCGCCCTGCAGGCAGACTCGCGCATCACTGCATTGCAACAGGCCGGCCAGTTGCTGCGTGAAACGCTGGTCGGTTTTGCCGAACTCGCGCGCACCCGCGCCGATTTCGCTGGCGAATTCGGCGTTTCCTCGGGCGCTCACCACCGTGATGCCACCAGCCCGCTGGTACAGATATCCGCGGTCGAGCCGTTGCTCGAGATGATGCTCGCGGGTCATGGACCGGGGCAAGTGCGCGCGGTCGACGAGATCCGCAGCCAGTTCGCGCGCGCGCGGCGTCACGAAATTGCGGTTTCGGCGGCGTTGCGCGAAGCGCTCGCTGCGGTATTCGAGAAACTCGATCCCGACGAGCTCGAGGCGCAATTCGGTCGCCGTACCAAGGGTGCGCCGACCGCGGACCTGCAACTGCGCCTCTGGAACCGGTATCGCGAATTATTCCACGCGACCGTGCAGAGCGGCGATGCCGGGCTGCCTGCGGTATTCCTGGTTGCATTCGCGCGCGCCTACGAATCGATCAGCTCTGGCGGGCAGGCGCGCACCGAGGGTCAGCAGGACTGATGCTGGCGGAGAGGGTGGGATTGTGCGCACTTCGCGCGCATCCCTCGCTGCGCTCGGGACCGTCGCCGCTTCTCGGCGACGTCCTTCGGCGCGCTGCGCGCGCCTCGTCGAACCCGGGTGTCTTCGTCCACCCACACCTTGCCACCAATCCCAGGGCGCGCGCCGGGATCGTCCGTGAG
>JBAQWM010000272.1:0-5104 GCA_049298915.1 Steroidobacteraceae bacterium
GATCTCGTCCGCACGTGCCGCGGCCGCTGCGGCGGGCGCCGTATCCGGCAGGATCAGGAGCTCGAGATCGGCGAACGCGGCGAGTCGCTCGCGCAAGGCGGGCAAGGCAGCGGCACGCGCTGACAGGACGAGCGTTGCGGCTTCCCCGGCCACGCGCCCGGCGTGCACCAGTTCGATCAGTTGCGCGTAGTAGGCCTCGGCAGCCAGCGCAAACTGCTCGCGGCGCAGCGTCGCCGTGAACGCCCGGGCATCCGAATCGATCGAAACGTCGACCGCATCCTGCGTCGCCAGGGCATCGAGCCACCCCGGCAGGCGCTGGTGCAGCTGCTGTTCGGATGCGGCCTGGTGCAGCGGATCGAAGCGCGTGCTTCGCACCATCGCCTCGCTGATCAGCTGCGCCCATGCGACATGCAGGGACTTGATACCGACCCGCGGCGCGACCTCGACGCGCACGCGGCGCAGAAGGCCCGCGCCCTGCATCCTGGTCAGGACCGCCTGGTGCAGGTGGATATCCAGGTGCAGGACCGTGGCGCGGGCGGGCAACTCGGCGCAGGCGGCGACCGCAGAGTCCACGGCCCCGGCCACCGGCATCGCGATGTGCCTTGCAATGCCGAGCGTGAGCCCGACCTGCGGCAGGCGCATGGTGCCTGGCACTGCAAACACGACCGCTTCACCGGGCTGACCAACCGCCTTCCACAACTGGCTCAGGTGGGCATGGGCGAGATCCGCATGCGAATCGGATGCAAGATCGGTCCAGAAACGGTCGGCTGCCAGTACCGGCTTGAGCCGCGCCACTGCAAGCGCGGCTTCCCCGACCAGGAGGCCCCCTGGATCCAGCAGCGCAACACCCGGGCTCGCCGCCACGCGCCCGCCTTCGCGCACGGCGGTCAGCGCCGCGTCAACCAGTTCGATCCCGATGGTCGCCATCGTCAGCGTACCTGCAGATTCCGCAGCAGCCGGTTGTCGAGATAGGTCTCCGCGTCCAGCACCAGCCGTTCCTGGGCCAGCTGCAGGTTGTGCAGCAGGAACATCAGGAGCAGCGACAAGAGCAGCGCGACCAGCGTCGAATTGAAGGCGATACCGAGGTTTTCGGTGACGCCGGAGATGTCGCCGGTGACCGCCTTGTGCGCCTGGGCCAGCGCATTGCCGATGCCGCGAACCGTGCCGATGAAGCCGATGGCGGGTATCGCCCAGGCGATGTAACGGATCATCGACAGCTCCGAGTCCAGGCGCTCGGCCTCGGCCTGACAGACCGCGTGGCCCGCTTCCGAAACGTCCTGGACGTTGCGCGTCGCTCCGAAGCGCGCAAGCGCCGCCTTGGAAGCGCGCACGACCAGCGATTGCTGCTCGGCCGGCGGCAGCGATTCCAGCTGGCGCACGTATTCGCGCGTGTCCTCGGGCAGGATCCTCATGCCCTCTGGCACGTGCACCGGGTCGCGCTCCAGCAGGTCCTGCTCGCTCCCGGTCGCGCGGGTCTTGAACCCGATCATCGCGACCGCCCACAGCATGAGGATCACGCAGCCCTCCTGCTCCCAGTCCTTCATGGTCACGAACAGCGAGCGATCGGGCACATACTCCGGGTCCTTCGCCATTTGCTCGGCCTGCACCGCGAGCACCGCACGCGCATTGGGCCGTACCCAGGTGGACCAGATGACCTGAACCACGACGATGGCGCCCAGCAGCGAAATGATGCTGAACAGGAATTCTTTCGGATAACGGGTCTTCATGAGGATCCTCAGATATCGATCGGGAACGAAACCGGGAAGTCCGCGCGCACTTTCTCGGTCGGGTTGAAGCGCGCCGGCGGCGGACCTGCCGGCGTGAGGTCGTCCGGCAGCGGCGGCAGGATTTCGTCCTCCTCCTCCGTCTGGTCCGGGCTGGCCTTTGCGGCCGCTTCCTTGTCGGCGTCGGCGATGTCCTCCCGCTCGGCCGCCGGCGGCGGCGTCTGCGGCTTCGGCGGATCGATCGCGAGCGCGCTGGTGGTCAGCAAAGCAGCAATCAACAGGATTGAATAGCGCATCGGACTACTCCGCGTAGCGCGCGATGCGGAAGCCGAGGTCCGGGCGGACGGTGCTGCCGGAATCGCGTGCCGCGACGCGCAGTTCCGGGAGCTTGCCGGTCAGCCAGCCGGCGCCGCGAATCACGAAGCTCTCGCCGGCGCGCGGACCGACGGGATCGGTCGACACATGATCCGGCCCTACCACGTAGATCGAATAGCGGTCGGTCATCCATTCGAGAACATTGCCGCCGAGGTCGTGGATTCCGAGTGGATTGGCCGGGAAACTGCCGACCGGCGCCGTGACCCGGAATCCGTCGTTGTAGCCGGTGATCGTCACCGGCGTCAGGTAGATGGCCGACAGGTCGCCCCAGTTGCCGGAGCGCGCCGGCACCGGCAGTTCATTACCCCAGGGATATTTTCGCGTCGCCTGCCGGCCGTCATGGCGAGCCGCGAACTCCCATTCCGCCTCGGTCGGTAGCCGGTAGCCGGTCGTCACCGGCTCGGTCAGCTCGAGCCGGTCGCCACGACGCTCGTATGCAGGCGGCAAGCCATCGCGGCCGGAGAGCCAGTTGCAGAACGCCACCGCATCCTGCCAGCCCACGCGCACGACGGGCTGGCGGTCGAGATCGAGCGTCTCGTCCTTGACGATGCCGGACACGTGCTCGGCGCGAAACTCCCGGAATTCCTTGTTGGTGACCTGACGCCGCGCCAGGTAGAAAGGCCGCTTCAGTTCGATCACGCGTTCGGTCTCGTTCGAGCGCCGTCCCGGCTCCCGGCGCGGACTGCCCATCGTGTAGCGGCCACCCCTGACCAGCACCAGTTCCTGGCCCAGCGACGTCGTTTTCTGCGCCGCGATGCCGGCGACGCGCGCTTCGGCTGGCGTCTTCAGCGTGTATTCCACGATCTGCGGCTGCCCGGCCTGGGGCGTGATGGTCGTCTTGAAGGTCTCGAGTCCGGGCTTGCGCACTTCCAGCTGATGCGGCGCCGCCGGCAGCGACAGCGACTGGTTGGCCGGGCCGCGCGAGGCGCCATCCACGTACAGCACGGCATCGGCGGGCTCGCCCTGCACCCGGATCTCGCCGAGCACCGGCGCAAGATCGATCGCGATGGCGCGTTCGGTGCGGCTTTCGACGCTGATGCTGCGGGTGGCCGGCGCGTAGCCGGCCTTGCTGACCAGGATTTCCTGCGGCATGCCCGGTGCCACCGCGACGGTGAGCGGCGTCCTGCCGCGATAGTGGCCAGCGATGCTGACATCCGCGCCGGATGGATTGCTGCGCACGACCAGCCTGCCGTCCGGCCTGCCGAGTTCGATCGGGCCGATCGCGAGTGGCTCGCCGGCCCGCACGGTAATCGGAGCCTCGAAGCGGCGGAACTGCGGATGGACCAATGCGAGCGTGTAGCGCCCGGCATCGAGCTCAGTGGAGAGCGGGGTGCGGCCAAGTTCGCGGTCGCCGACCAGGACCATCGCTCCTTCCGGCACGCTCGTTACCTTGAAGCTCGCGAACAGCGGATCGAGATTGACGGCGAGATCCTGACGCTCGCCGCCGCCCGTGACTTCAAGGCGGATCTGCCGCTCCGCGTAATGCGGCGCCTGGATCAGCAGTTCGCGCGTACCTGCCGCGAGTTCGTATTCACCCGGCAGCTTGCCGAGCGCGGCGCCATCCACCGCGAGCGTCGCGGCAACACCGCCGGTGTCGAATGCGACGATTCCCGGCAGCCGCTCGAGCGCGACCACGACGCGCTGTTCCGGGACCCGATCGACTGCCAGCGGCAGCCGCGCCGGTGCGTAGCCCTTTGCCTGCACCTCCAGCTCGTAATCGCCCGGCGGGACCAGGTAACTCCTGCCAAAGCCGAAATCGAACAGGGTGCCGACGAACTCGACATCGTCAGGATCGGTTTCGGGGCTGGTCGCGACGACCACCGTGGTCGCGGTCATCATGAATCCCAGGATCGGAAGCGCGCTTGCAACAGCAGCCCACACTGCCGCCTTGCGCCAGTTTCGACTGGCGGATGGGCCGAAGGCCTGCCGGCGTTGCGGCTGATAGGCGACGACGGGAATCGGCAGCCGGTCGCCCTGTTCCGCCGCGGATTCGAATGGCTCGCCCTCGAACTCCGGCGGCCGGGTGATATTCGCAACAGCGCCGTGGCGCACGATGATCGTGCGCCTGCCGTCCCGTTCCTCCAATGCAAAACTGACGCCGTCGAGTTGCGCCGGCTCGTCCGCCCCGGTGGTCACCCGAAGTTCCTGATCGACCAGGGTCAAGGTGGCGCGAATCTCACCCTGGCCGCAGCCCGGGATCACGATGGCTGCACCCGGACCGCCGACCGTCAGCGGCAGCTCGGTGGCGCTGAGCGGCCGTTCACCCAGCGGTTCCGCGAGCCACAAATCGCTCAAATGGCTTCCTCGCACTTCACGACGACCGCCGTCGGCCCGGAGCCCGGCACCAGGACTACCTCGTGCCGCACGTCCCGGAATCCCGGGCGCGTACCCACGACCGTATAGCGGCCGGGCAGCAATTCGAAGTCACGCCTGGCAAAGGTACCGTACTGGCCCACGCGATAGATCGCGATGGTGGTCAGTCCATCCGATTCCAGGCGCAGCTTCACCGGTTTTTCGGCCGCCGCGGCCAGGCGCCCGAGTTCATCTGCCGCAGCCGCCAGGCGCTGGCGTGGATTGCCCGCCGCAGCTGCGAGCGCAAGCAGCGTGCGCGTCTCGGCGCGCCCCGCCGGATCCCACAGCCGTTCCGGCTTCTGGATCAGAGCATCGATGCGCTGCTGTAGTTCCGCGCGCGCCTTGCTGCGCTGAATGCCATCCCTTGCCGATACAAGCCCCGGCTCGATTCCAGCCGCTTCCTGCCAGGCAGCCAGGGCCTCGTCCCAGCGCTCATCGCTTTCGGCAGTTGCGGCGCGCGCCTCGAGCAGACGCAATGCCGACCTGCGCTGACCCTGGTCGAGCGAGGCGAGTGCATCGCGCGCTTCCCTGGAATCCGGGCGCAGCGCCAGCGCCTGCCCGAATGCCGCACGCGCCGGTTCCTGCCGACCGGCCGCAAGATCGGCGAGCCCGCGCGACATCGCGGCCGCATAAGCCTCGCCCGAGCTCTGGGC
>JBAQWM010000273.1:0-15609 GCA_049298915.1 Steroidobacteraceae bacterium
TTCTCGCGAGCAAACTCGTAAGTTCCGGCGGAGTTTGCGAGCGAGAAACCCCGCCGGATCCCGCGCGCCGGCATGCTGCCGTCAGATCTCGTACGCCGGGCGCTGCCTGAGATCAGCGGCTCGGCACGAGGCCTGCGGGTACCAGCGCGAGGAGTTCCTCGCCCGCAATGACGGACTTGGCGGCAGCGATGTCCGGGGCGAAGTGGCGGTCGTGGTCGTAGAAGGCGACCTTCCTGCGCAGGAGCGAATGGGCGGATTCGAGTACGGCGCTCGTCTTCAACGGGCGGCGGAAATCGATGCCCTGTGCCGCGGCCAGCAATTCGATCGCGATGATGCCGAGGGTGTTCTCCGCCATCGCGTGCAGTCGGCGCGCGGCAAATGTCGCCATGCTGACGTGGTCTTCCTGGTTGGCCGAGGTCGGCAGGCTGTCGACCGAGGCCGGGTGCGCCAGCGACTTGTTCTCCGAAGCCAGCGCGGCGGCCGTCACCTGGGCGATCATGAAGCCCGAATTCAGCCCGCCCTCGCGCACCAGGAATGCCGGCAGCTGGCTCAGGTTGTCATCGATCAGCATGGCGATGCGCCGCTCCGCGAGCGCGCCGATCTCCGCGATCGCGAGCGCCAGGTTGTCGGCCGCGAATGCGACCGGCTCCGCGTGGAAATTGCCGCCCGAGAGCACATCGCCTTCCGCACCGAACACCAGCGGATTGTCCGAAACGCCATTCGCCTCGATGGCCAGCACGCGCGCCGCATCGGCGATCTGCTGCAGGCAGGCGCCCGCGACCTGCGGCTGGCAGCGCAGCGAGTACGGATCCTGCACGCGATCGCAATTCTCGTGCGATCGGCCGATCCCGCTTTCTCCCAGCACGGCGCGGAATGCCGCGGCGACCGCGAGTTGAGCGGGCTGGCCACGCGCCTCGTGGATGCGCGCGTCGTAGGGCACGCGGCTGCCGAGTGCCGCGTCCACCGACATCGCGCCACAGAGGATCGAGGCCAGCAGCAGGTCTTCGGCCGCGAACAGGGCTTCGAGCGCGAGCGCCGTCGAGACCTGCGTACCATTCAGGAGCGCCAGGCCCTCCTTCGGGCCGAGCACCAGCGGCTCGATGCCCGCGCTCTTGAGCGCTTCTGCACAGCCGATTTCCGTTCCGTGCACGCGCACGCGGCCCTCCCCGATCAGGGCCAGCGAAAGATGCGCGAGTGGCGCCAGGTCGCCCGAGGCGCCGACCGAGCCCTGCCCCGGCACCAGCGGATGGATGCCCGCATTGACGAACTGCAGCAGCCGCTCGATGACGAGCGGGCGCACGCCGGAATATCCGCGTGCGAGGCTTGCGGCCTTCAGCACGAGGATGAGGCGCACGGTCGAGTCCGCGAGTGGCGCGCCGACGCCGGCGGCATGCGAGCGCAGCAGATAAAGCTGCAGCTTTGCCAGCTCGCCCTCGGAGACACGGGTCTTGGCCAGCTTGCCGAAACCGGTATTGATGCCGTAGAGCGATTCGCCGGCCGCCAGGCGCCTGCCGACCGTGGCGAGCGAGCGCTCGACATCCTTGCGCCATCCCTCTGCCAGCGCGAGCGGCTCGCTGCCGCGCGCGATCCGGCGCAGCTCCGCGAGCGTCATGGAACCGGGCCTGAGTGCAAGCGCCGGCATGTCAGACGATGGAAGGGAGGTCGAGCCCCTGCTCGCGCGCGCAGGCGATCGCGCGCTCGTAGCCGGCGTCGGCGTGGCGCATGACGCCGCTGCCGGGATCATTCCACAGCACGCGCGCGATGCGCCCGGCCGCAGCCGGCGTGCCGTCGCAGACGATCACGAGCCCGGCATGCTGCGAGAAACCCATGCCGACGCCGCCGCCGTGGTGGATCGAGACCCAGGTGGCGCCGCTTGCCGTGCTGAGGAGCGCATTCAGGAAAGCCCAGTCCGAGACCGCGTCCGAGCCGTCCTTCATCGCCTCGGTCTCGCGATTCGGGCTCGCGACCGAGCCCGAGTCCAGGTGGTCGCGACCGATCACGACCGGCGCCGCGAGTTCTCCCTTCGCGACCATCTCGTTGAATGCGAGCCCGAGCCGCGCACGATCCTTCAGCCCGACCCAGCAGATGCGCGCCGGCAGCCCCTGGAAGCGGATGCGCTCGCGCGCCAGGTCGAGCCAGCGATGCAGCAGCGGGTCATCCGGGATCAGCTCCTTCACTTTCGCATCGGTGCGGTAGATGTCCTCGGGATCGCCCGAGAGCGCCACCCAGCGGAAAGGCCCAATGCCCTCGCAGAACAACGGCCGCACATAGGCAGGCACGAATCCCGGAAAATCGAAGGCATTCTTCAGCCCTTCCTCCAGCGCGACCTGGCGGATGTTGTTGCCGTAGTCGAAGACGATCGAGCCTTTCGCTTTCAGGTCCAGCATCGCCTGCACCTGGATCCGCATCGAGGCGCGCGCCTCGCGCTCGACCAGCGCCGGATCCTTGCGCCGCACTTCCTCGGCCCGCGCCATGCCCCAGCCGCGCGGCAGGTAGCCATAGCGCGGGTCGTGCGCCGAGGTCTGGTCGGTCACGACATCGGGCACGACACCGCGGCGCGCGAGTTCCGGATAGACCTCGGCGGCATTGCCGAAAAGCCCCACCGAGATCGCGCGCTGCGCGCGCCGCGCCTTCTCGATCGACGCGAGCGCCTGGTCGAGCGAATCCGCCCGCTCGTCCAGGTAAGCGGTGCGCAGCCGGAATTCGATGCGCGATTCATCGCATTCGACCGCGAGCATCGAAAAACCCGCCATGGTCGCGGCGAGCGGCTGCGCGCCGCCCATGCCACCCAGACCCGCGGTCAGGATCCAGCGTGCTGCGGCGTCGCCGCCGAAATGGGTGCGCGCGCAGGCGCCGAAGGTCTCGAAGGTGCCCTGCACGATGCCCTGCGAGCCGATGTAGATCCACGAGCCCGCGGTCATCTGGCCGAACATCATCAGGCCCTTGCGGTCGAGCTCGTGGAAATGCTTCCAGGTGGCCCAGTGCGGCACCAGGTTGGAGTTCGCGATCAGGACGCGCGGCGCATCCACGTGCGTCCTGAATACGCCGACCGGCTTGCCGGACTGCACCAGGAGCGATTCGTCGTCCTTCAGGCGCCTGAGCACCGAGAGTATCCGGTCGAATGCTTCCCAGTTGCGCGCCGCCTTGCCGATGCCGCCGTAGACGACGAGCCGATCGGGATGCTCGGCGACTTCCGGGTCCAGGTTGTTCTGGATCATCCGGTACGGCGCCTCGGTCAGCCAGCTGCCACAGCTGAGCCGGCTGCCGCGTGGCGCGCGCACAACACGTTGAGCGGATGGGAGCGGCGCGGGTCTTGCGTTCATGGGAGCGAGATTACGCCAGCCGGCCGGCGATTTGCAGCTTTGGCATAATGGCCTGGCCCTCTGCGCTGCGACCGCTCCGTCGCATATCACGACAGGAGATCCACCCATGAAGGTTGCGAGCCTGTTCTGCGTGTTCCTGCTGATTTCCGGCTGTGCTGCGCTCTGGGGTGCGTCCGGCAGGCAGGGCGTGTCCAGCAGCCTGGTCGATTACCTGTACCCGCAGGGCGAAGTACCGCCGCCCCAGGACGGCGTGGTGCCGCATCTCGAATTGCCATTGCACGTGGGGCTTGCCTTCGTGCCCGCGCGCTCGGGCAGCGACCAGGTCCTGACCGAGGCCTATCGCGTCGACCTGCTGAACCGCGTCAAGGCCGCGTTCGCCGGTCGCGATTACATCCGCGAGATCACCGTGATCCCGGATGCCTACATGCGCTCCGGCAATGGATTTGCCGCGCTCGAGCAGACCGCGCGGCTTTATGACATCGACGTCATGGCGCTGGTCTCCTACGACCAGGTGGCGCACAGCGACGAAACCAAGGCGGCATTCCTGTACTGGACGATCGTCGGCGCCTACATGGTCAAGGGCAACAAGAACGAGGTCCAGACCTTCGTCGACACCGCGGTGTTCGACCTGCCGACGCGCAAGCTCCTGTTCCGCGCGCCGGGCGTCAATACCCGGACCAGCTCGTCGACACTGGTGGACGTCGAACGGGATACCCGCAAGGCCCGCGAGGGAAGTTTCGAGCAGGCGATGGCGGACATGACGGTCAGCCTCGACAAGGAACTCGGGGTATTCAAGGAACGCATCAAGGCCGATCGGAGCGTGACCGTGTCGCGCGCCGGCGGTGGCGGTGGCGGCGGCGGATCCATCGATTACTGGTGGCTCGCGATGCTGTTGCTCATCGGCGCCGGGTGCCGCGCTAGGACAAGTCGAGTGGCGTCAACGCGCCATCCTTCCTGACGCCGAGACGGATCGGCCGCGGCGCGCCCCGGGGCGGCACGGTGACCTCGACCCAGAGCGTTTCGCCCTCCGGGCGGCGCGATGGGTCGGCGACATGCTCGGGGATGAAATAGGCGAGCGGTTCATCGAGCTGCCAGCACTGCGCCTCGCCGCAGCGGCGGCTCGAAACCCAATGTTGGCTGTCGTCATCCTCGATCGCGACCAGGCGCTCGCCCTGCACTTCCAGCCGACCGATGAACAAGGTCGCGCCGCCAGGCGCCGCGGTCGGCGCCGTCGGCGCGGACGAGTCGCTCCGCTTCGCATCCACCAGCACGGCGATACGCACATAGCGGCCGCGGATCGGCAGGTCCGGATCGTAGGGCGCGGTCTCCACCCACACGCGCGGGTAGTTCGCGCGGTCGTAGAGAAACTTGAGGCCGACGCTTGCGAGGAGCAGCAGCTGCACGGCGGCGACCACCAGCCCTTTCATCAGCGTGCTCATGGCGAAGCCTTCGCGATGCGGCCGATCAGCCGCCGGCGCATGCGCTCGAGCAGCCAGCCGCCGCCGATGAAAATCACGCCGATTCCGATCAGGCCGAGTGCGCGGCCGAGCTTGTCGAACAAGCTCGAGAAATAGAAGAACAGAACGGCAAGAGCGAAGCCGAACACGCCCACATTGACGGCGAGGCGCTGGCGGTCCTTCACGCCCCACAGCGCGATGCCGGCTGCGCCCGCGGCCAGGAGCGCATAGAGCGCGAGCTCCCCGGCATCCCGGGAAGCGTCGATGCGGGTGACCACCAGGGCCCATGCCAGCGCGATCAACAGATACACGGCGTCGCGGCCACGCAGAAGGAATGCGACGGCGAGCGGCAGCACGATCGCGAGCCCCCAGCCGGTGACCAAGAGGCCGATGGCGAGCTCGGCGGGCGATTCCTCGCGCCACAGCCGGTCATTGGAAGCCGACACCGAAATCATCGCGGCCGCGGGAATCAATGCCAGCGCGCCCAGCCAGGCGAGCGCGCGGCGCCATGCCGCATTCGACTCCTGCGACGGCGCGGCGAGATAGGCGCAGGCCAGCAGGAATACGCCGACCGCGGCCGGCGTCATGCCGCGCTCGAACATGCCAGGCGGCTGCGTTTCCACCCACTCGCCCCACAGCCAGGCGGGCGCGAGCACTGCGAGCCACAGGACCTGGGGCCAGTGGCGCAGCAGGTAGACGCCGGCAGCCGCGCCGATCGACCACAACATCAGCGCACCGGGCCAATGCTCGGCCATGTTGAAGATCGGCCCGGCGAGGTAGATACCGGCACCCAGCGCGCCAGTGCCGACCGCGTGCAGGGTCGCGGAAAGGCCGGCACTCCCCTTCGCGGCAAAGGCGCCGCCCACATGCGCCACCGCAACCATCGCGAGCACGAGCAGGAAACGCCCGGCGGGCGAGAGCTCGTCCCAGTGCGCCGCGACGAACAGCAGCAGGCCCGCGATCAGCAGCAGGCCGCCAAGACCGAAGGCGATCAGCGCGAGACGCCCGCGGCCCGCATCGGCGCCGTGCTCGGCTTCCCAGGCGCGGATGCGCCCGGCCTGGCCGGCATCCACCAGACCCGCGCTGGTCCAGCGCGAGAGCGCCGATTGCCAGGAACCGCTCATCCGAAGTGCCTGCGCTCGACCGCGTCGTAGTGATCGATGATCTGGCGCACGTACTGACGCTTGCGGAGATAACTGCCGGGGAAAAAGCTGCGTTTGAAGCCGTAGATGATGATGGACTTCAGGTCATGGCGGTCGAGGCCGAGATGAGCGATCGCGAGCGCCAGTTCCTTGCTCACCGTCGTGTTGCTCATCAGGCGATTGTCGGTGCAGAGTGTGGTCGACAGCCGCTGCGCGCGCAGCTTGGTGAATGTATGGTCCTCCAGGCGCTGCAGCTGCGGGTTGGTCTGCAGGTTGCTGGTCAGGCATACCTCGAGCGTGATGCGCCGGTCGGCGATGTAATTGCCGAGCCGCTCGACATAGTGATCCTGATCGGTGATTTCCGGGTCGCGGATCTGGTCGGGCTCGAGCAGGTAGGTGCCATGGCCGATGCGGTCCGCATGCAGGTCGGTGATGGCCTGGAAGATGGACTCCGGCCCGTAGGCCTCGCCCGCATGCACGGTGCGCTTCAGGAAATGCCGGTGCGCGTAGTCGTAGGCCTCGCGGTGCGCGCCCGCCGGGTAGCCCGCCTCTTCGCCCGCGAGATCGAATCCCACGACCTGGTAGCCGTGCGCGTCGCGCGCCAGCACCGCGGCGCGCGCCAGATCGACCGACGCCATCGCGAACAGGTCCTTCGGGCGCGTGTAGGGATGAGCGGCGAACAGCGTGTCGTAGTACTGGCTGTAGCCGCCGCTGAACATGCGCATGGCGCAGCAGATGATGCCGTACTCGAAGGGCGGCTCGCCGCCCGTCGCCACTTCCGGGCGGCGGTTGAATTCCTCGCGCGCGCGGCGCAGGCCGCGATCGACAGCGGCGATCACCTGCACCGCGTCGAAGCCGGGGCGCACATGCAGCTGCGGTGCAAACCGCACCTCCAGGTAGCGCACGCCCTCGGCCTGGTTGTCCTCGGCGAGCTCCGCCGCGACGCGTTCGAGCGCCTCCGCGTTGTGCATGGCCTTGACCGTGTACTTGAAGCCCTTCAGGTACTCGCCAAGACTCGCATAGCGGTCCTTGTACACCGTTTCCCGCAGTCCACCCTCGCTATAGCTCGGCAACTCGACCTTGTGCTCGCGCGCAAGCTCGATCAGCGTGCCGAGGCGGAGTGAACCGTCGAGATGCACGTGCAGGTCGGTCTTCGGAACCTCGGCGAGAAATGCCGGCGTGATTTTCCTGTCTGGCATCGGCAGAGCATAACGCGGCGGCGGGGCCTTCCGGTAAGCTGCCCCGCGTGGGCACCCTGGACAAGAGCGGCTGGACCCGGGTCATCCGGAACGCGGGCATCGCAAGCGCCGCCGGCGATCAGGCCTATGGCCTTGTTTCACCGGGAGCAGTTGCGCTCACGGGCGCGAAGATCGCCTGGTCCGGGAGCGATTCGGAACTCCCCGCCCACCTGCCAGCCGGCTGCCAGGTCGTGGACGCCAAAGGCGCGTTGCTCACACCAGGGCTCGTGGATTGCCACACGCACCTGGTCTGGGCAGGCTCGCGGCACCAGGAATTCGAGCAGCGCCTCGGCGGTGCGAGCTATGCCGATATCGCGAATGCCGGCGGCGGCATCGTCTCGACCGTCAAGGCGACTCGCGCCACGAGCGAGAGCGATCTACTGATGCTGGCGATGAAGCGTGCAGCGAGACTCATCTCCGAAGGCGTCACCACGATCGAGATCAAGTCCGGCTACGGGCTCGACCTCGCCAATGAACTGAAGCTCCTTCGGGTCGCGCGTGGCGTCGGCGAACGCCTGCCCGTTACGGTCCGCACGACGCTGCTCGCGGCGCATGCGCTGCCGCCCGAATACCAGGGCCGGAGCGATGACTACATTGAATACGTATGCGAGGAGATCCTGCCCGCAGCGGCAGCCGCCGGGCTCGCCGATGCCGTGGACGCTTTCTGCGAAACCATCGCCTTCACGCCGGCACAGGTCGAGCGCATGTTCAAAAAGGCGCGCGAACTCGGGCTCGCCGTCAAGCTGCACGCCGAGCAGCTTTCGAACCAGCGGGGTGCGGCACTTGCCGCGCGCCATGGTGCGCTCTCCGCGGATCATCTCGAATATCTGGATGAGGCCGGAGCGCGCGCGATGGCGGCGGCCGGAACTGTCGCCGTGCTGCTGCCCGCGGCCTTCTATCACCTGCGCGAAACGCGCCCGCCGCCTGTCGAGCTCCTGCGCAAACATCGCGTGCCAATCGCCATCGCGAGCGACCTCAACCCCGGCAGCGCGCCGATCGCCTCGCTGCTCTTGAACGTCAACATGGCCTGCACGCTGTTCCGGCTGACGCCCGCGGAAGCGTTCGCGGGTGTTACACGCCATGCTGCGGCGGCACTCGGGCTCGGCGCCACGCATGGGACGATCGAGCCGGGAAAGGCCGCCGATCTCGTGCTGTGGGATGCCGGGCATCCCGCCGAACTCGCCGCGCAATTCGGCATGGCGCGGCCCGTCACCATCCTGCGCGGCGGCAAGGACCACCCATGATCACACTCGAACAGCTGAACAGGCGCGGCACCGGCTTCCTGCCCGGTCATCTCGGCATCGTCATCACGAAGGTCGGACCCGGCGAGATGTGCGCGGAGTTGCCGATCACGCCGCAACTGATGGCGCCGAACGGTTACCTGCATGCCGGCTCGGTCGTGACGCTCGCGGATACCGCCTCGGGTTATGGCTGCGTCGCCAACCTGCCGGAGGGCGCCAGCGGCTTCACGACCATCGAGCTCAAGACCAATTTCCTCGGCACGGCGCGTTCCGGCGTCATCGAATGCGTCGCGAGAGCCGCGCACCTGGGCAGGACCACACAGGTCTGGGACGCCATCGTCAGCCACCGCAACACCGGCAGGACCATCGCGATGTTCCGTTGCACGCAGATGGTGCTCTACCCGAAGGGCGAACGCGCGTGAAGGAAACCCTGAAGGAGTCGCACTGGAGCGAGCTCGCGACCAGGCTCCGGATCGCCGATCCGGTCAAGGTGTTCCGGGCGCTGGAGGTGCATTACGAGGGCCGCGCCCGCAAGTACCATACGCCACACCATATTAATGAGTGCCTGTCGGAACTCGCCCGCGCCCGCCACCCCGAGGCATTGAATCCGCTGGTCGAGTACGCGCTGTGGTTCCACGACGCGGTGTACAACACCTTCACGTCCGGCAATGAACGGAAGAGCGCCGACTGGGCCGCTGATGTGCTGGAAAAATCCAGGGCGCCGCCCGCGAGCATTGCAACCGTGCGATCCCTGATCATGGCGACCCGCCACGGCGAACGGCCGAATGATCCGGCTGAGCAGCTGCTGGTGGACGTGGATCTTGCCATCCTGGGCGCCGATCCCGACCGCTATCGCGAGTACGAGCTGCAGATCCGCGCCGAGTACTGGTGGGTCCCGACCGCGCTCTATCGCAGGCAACGCATCACGTTGCTGCGTTCGCTGATCATGCGCCAGTCCATCTACGCGACCCATGAATTCCGCAAGCGTTACGAACGCCTGGCGCGCAACAACATCTCGTGGGCGATGGACCAGCTCGAACTGGGCACTTCGACATTCCGCTGGACCGCGCGCTTCTGAGCATGCGCCGCGCGGCATTCCTGACACTGAGCGATCCCGCAGGATTCGTCATCGACGACGACCTTGCCCATGCGCCACTGGCGCGCCGCGGCTGGCAGGTCGAGAACCTGCCCTGGGACCGCCCCGGAATTGACTGGAAGCGCTTCGACCGGGTCGTGCTGCGCTCGACCTGGGACTACCAGCATCAGCCCGAAAAATTCCTCGCGACGCTCGCCGCCATCGAGGCCGCCGGCACGCGACTCGACAACAGCCTCGAGATCGTGCGCTGGAACATGCACAAGACCTATCTGCGCGATCTCGAAGCCCGCGGCGTACCGACCGTGCCGACGCTCTGGCGCGACGGCCTCGCGCCCGGAGAACTGCTGCCGCTATTCGACGAACTTGCCAGCGACGAAGCCGTGATCAAGCCCGTCACCAGCGGAAACGCGCAAGGCGCCTATCGACTGGACCGTGCGCGGGCCAAAGCACAGGCGGCGGAAATCGAAAAATACTTCGCTGGCCGACCGCTAATGATGCAGCCCTTCGAGCGCGGCATCCTGGCCGAGGGCGAGTTCTCGCTGATCTATTTCAACGGCGAACTCAGCCACAGCATCCTGAAGGTGCCGAAGCCCGGCGATTTCCGCGTGCAGGAGGAGCATGGCGCCGATATCCGGTCGGTGCGCGCCGAATCTGCACTCGCCGCCGCCGGCGCGGCCGCGATTGCGGCAGTCGGACAGCCACTGCTCTACGCCCGGGCCGACCTGGTGCGCCACGGCGCCGGATTCCGGATCATGGAACTCGAGCTGGTGGAACCCGCAGTGTATCTGCGCATGGACCCCGGAGCACCCGACCGATTCGCTGCAGCGATTGCCGCCGGCATCGATTAGGGGCGATCGAGCGGACTCTTCACGCCACGCCCTCCCCGGTTCAGAACGTGCGTGTAGATCATCGTCGTCTTGACGTCCGAGTGACCCAGCAGTTCCTGCACCGTGCGGATGTCATAGCCATTTTCGAGCAGGTGCGTCGCGAAGCAGTGGCGGAAAGTGTGGCAGCTGGCAGGCTTTGTGATACCCGCCGCGTGCACGGCCGAGGCAACCGCTCGCTGCATCGTCTGGGCATGCAGGTGATGCCGCACGAGTGCGCTGGTGTAGCGGTCGCGGCAAAAGTTACGCGCCGGAAACACATATTGCCAGCCCCAGGCAACCGGCGCCTGCGGATACTTGCGCGCGAGCGCAGAGGGCAGAGACACGCCGGGTCTTCCCGCTTCGCGATCCGAATCGAACAGTGCCTTCACGCGCAGCAGGTGACTCTGCAGCGGCGGCACGAGCGCCGCCGGTAGCACCGTCACGCGGTCCTTGGATCCCTTGCCATTGCGTACCAGTAATTCGCAGCGGTCCAGGTCGAGGTCCTTGACGCGCACCTGAAGGCATTCATGCACACGCGTGCCGGAGCCATACAGCAGACTTGCAATCAGCCATGGGGTACCCGAAAGGTGGCCCAGCACGCGCTGCACTTCGTCCCGCGTCAGCACGACCGGCAGGCGCGTGGACTGCTTTGCACGCACCACCGATTCCAGCCAGGGCAGCTTGATATCGAGCACATCCCGGTACAGGAACAGGATCGCCGCCAGGGCCTGATTCTGCGTGCTCGCCGATACCTTGGCATCCACCGCCAGATGCGTCAGGTAGGCCTCGACTTCCGGCGCGCCGAGATCGCGCGGGTGACGCATGCGGTGAAAGCGAACGAAACGCCGCACCCAGAAGACATAAGCTTTCTCGGTGCGCAGGCTGTAGTGTCGAGCGCGGATCCTGGCTCGAATCTGGTCCACCAAACGGGGCTGAACGGCATCCATGCCCTTGTGCGATGCAGCAAACCGGCATCCTGCCGGCAGGGGTATTGGAGCATCTTCCGACGGCGGTATATCGGTGTTATACCGTCACAAATGATCGATTATTCACACTCATTTAAGCCCCCTAATTGTAGTTCTATGAACAGCCCTGAGCCTCCATTGAGAATTCCTGTAATAACGCGAGGAATGAACCAGTGGCGACGAGGCATTTTTCATGGTACTCAGCGAAGCGCTTCGCTTCGATTCAAGCGAGCTTGGAATCTGAAGCGAAGCAGCTTCGCTGACCGCCCATGAAGAACAACGCCATCGGTCCGGCGACGCCATGATTCAACCTACCCTGGCAGCTTCGTTCCATGAATCGCCTTGGGATAACGGGGCTGTCATAGAACTATCGATGGAACGGTCGAGCGCTCCGCGCTCGCCGTTCATCTCTTTAAGTTAGACCACAGCATGCAAAGCTTGGCCAGCCACTTTCCCGATTTCGCGGCTGATCTCGCTCGCCGACTTCAGGATGACGGCTATGAGCGGGCTGCATTGGAAGTACCAGGTTCACTTGTCGCGAAGGTCACGTGGGATGATGTTGCGAGCGCGGGATATATCTACTTCCATCCACTTCGCGAACGAGTAGCAGAATCATGTGTGTTGGAGACAGCTCCATACTCCATCGTGCAATTCGACTTGACAGGTGCCTTATTTGGAATCGAGTTTCTTTCACCACCGCAGAATTTTGCCGACAAGCTCCGTGGCCTTGCTGTGGTCTAACTATGCGATGCAGCGTTCGGCGCTTGTCGGCACGCCGCTTGCAGGAACAGGCCCCGGCAAGGACGGGTTGCAGTCAGCAAGCGTCGCGCCGACTGCGCGCCGCCGCTGATCGCGGACGTTGAGGCTGTAGAAAAACCCCTTTTCAACGACCACGACGTCGCTGCCGCGGAGACGGCGGGCCGATGAGGAAGGTGGGATTTTGTTTTACGTATTCAACGGACCATCAACGGTCGCTGCGATCGCGGCGTCGTGTCCATCAGGGCGGTCTTGCCTCGCGCGATCCGTTTCATTGCGCGTAACCGTGATGCGCGAGCTTCTCGATGTTGTGCACCAGGCAATAGAGCTTCCACTGCGCGTCGACTTTTCTGCGTCCCCGTAGTGTGAAGCGGTTGAGCCGCTTGTTGTGCCGCAGGTTGCCGATCACCGGTTCTACCGTGGCGAAGCGCCGTCCATACCGTACCCGTCCCGACACGCTGTCGAGGCGACGTTTCATGCGATCGGTGTAACTCTCAGGCGTCTTCGCCGCCTTGCCGTGGAAGAATGCCACCTGTCGCGTTTGCGTCTTGTCCGGGGTGCGCAGACAGTGGTCGCGCAGTTCGCACGGCACGCAGTCGCGCTTCGCACCGCGGAACTTCACCGCCGCGTAGCCGTTGAACACGCAGTTCGAGCCATTCCGGTAGAGGGATTTGCCGGCCGGGCAGGTGCAGGTTTGCGTGGCGGCGTCGTAGCGGAAGTCCTCGGGACGGAAGACGGCGGGCGGTTTCTTCGTGCCGCACCTGGCTGATTTGTCGTAGAGCGGATCCGGCTGCTGTTTGTATCGGTCCTGTCCGGCAAAGCGCTCATCTCTTTGCCGCATGCCGTTGTCGGCAATGAGCGCCTCGACGTTCAGCGTCGCGAGCGTCTTGAGATTGGCCTCACTGTGGTAACCGGCATCGGCGGTGAGGAGGCTCGCCTCGGTCAGAAGCGGGGTGTCGGTGGGGGCCTCTTGCATGGCGTTGACCACCGGCACGAGCAATGCCTGCTCACTCCCGGTGCCGTGCGCCTGCGCCTCGACGATGATCTGGTGGCGGGCATCGACGGCGGCGACCCCGGTGTAGCCTTGAATCACGCCCTTGCTGGTCGCCATTTTCGCGGACTCATTGTCGGTGCGGTTGCTTTTGCGGATCGCCCCTTTGCTGCCCGGTCGATCTTCGGGATGCGCGGCAAGCCACTGCCGGAGTTCCGCGGCATCGGTCTGCAAGCGGGTGATGCGCTGGGTGGCCTTCGCTGCGAGGTCGGGTTCGATGGCACGCGCATCTTCTGCGCGATGCCGTTCAAGCATGACGCGGGCCGCCGCTTCGAGCTTCCCAGCCTGACGCTCGAAGTCGGCGCGCGTGCCGCTCCGGGCCTTGGACGCGTTACTCGGGAGTTTCACACCATCGATGGCGAACATCTCGCGGCCGATCAATCCCTGGCGGTCGCAGATAAAGAGAATCTGGCCGAACAGACGCGCGATGTCCTCCCCCAAGGATGAGACAAAGGCGGCGATCGTGGTGAAGTGCGGCGCGGAATCGCCCGAGAGCGCAATGAAGGTGACGTGTTCGCGACAGACGCGCTCGATCCCCCGGCTGCTGACAATGCCCTGAGAATAGGCAAACAACACAACCTTCAAGAGCATCGCGGGCGGATAGGCCGATGCACCCGTTTCATCGTTGCGAAACCTGCCATCAAAGCCGGAGAGGTCGATCTCATGATCGAGCAGATGATTGAGCGCGTGCTCGAAGGTGCCGGGCAACAACTGCCGCGCGAGATCCACCGCCAGCAACCTCGGGTTGGTATCGATGTGTTTGTAACGGGCCATGCTCGTCTCCGCAATGCGTTCCCCCTTCGAACCTTGAACTGCCACTTGGTTCGCGGGATGATGCGGGGAGTTTTTCTACAGCTTCGTTAGACGGCGACATGAAGCGCCATTGGTCATTTGTTGTTTGCGACAAGCGATACTTGTATCCAGTCGTCGGGATTTTGATGGTCATCGGACTGGCAGCTGCGTTCAAATTGCGCGATCCCACGCAATTCAGTCGAGTCGGAGGTTTCATTATCGGCATTGGCGTCTGGATAAGCATGCGCTACACGCTCCGCGAGGGCATCAACCGCGTCAAAGATTTTGCGAAGACCTCTCCGCATGTTCAAGGCACAACCCAGGTCAATATCGACTACTTCAATCAAATCGCTTTTTCCATTGGTGACGCACAGCTCCAAGTTCATGGCTTTGTGCTGGTAGTACTGGGTTCCGTTGTTGGCTCGTACGGAGACTTGATCCTTGTGCGACTCTTTCCAGCTTGCTTTGCTTGACGACAATCGCCGTCTAACTGTGCGATGCAGCGGTCGTCGCGCGTCGTCACGCCGCTTGCAGGGTCAGGCGCCGGCGAGTACAAGTTGCAATCAGCAAGCGGCGCGCCGACTGCGCGCCGCCGCTGATCGCGGACGTTTGATCGCCGAGTCAGCGCGGCGCTATGATCCGGGCAAGATCGCGCCGCGAGGCACCGAGTGCGATGAGTGACCGCATCAATAGATCGATGGAGACAGTCGGATCCCCTGACTCCATCTTGGCGACTCGGGACTGACTGGACTGTACTGCCGCAGCCAGGTCCTGCTGCGTCAGACGTTTGCGCTTGCGCCGGGCCTTGAGGCCCTCAGCAAGTTTCAGGCGCAGCTCGATCAGCGCGGCCTCCTCGGAGGAGAGATCCAGGAACTCCTTGGTATCCCCCACCTTCCAGCCGCGACTGCTGAGCTTTGCCTTCTTACTTGCACGCATCGTCATACTCCCGAAAACGCTTCTGACAGGTCGCGATCACATCCTTGGGCGTGGTCCGCGTCTTCTTGGCGAAGACCTCTCCAATGACAATTGCGTCCCGATCCGTCCGGTAGATAATTCGCCAGTTTGCCGCCCCGTCACGGACGCGCAGCTCATGGCATCTTCGGCCAACGCCCGGCATTGGCTGCGAATGGGGCATGCCCAACGATTCGCCGCGCTGCAGCCTTCTGAGCAGAACGCCAGCCTCAATCCTAGCCTCGGTAGCGAAAGGCGGAGTCTTGATCTCCCCATGCAGCCAGACCAGCGGCTTGTCGGCTACGGCCACCGCTGGTAGTCTATGTCAGTTATGACATGTCGTCAACTGGAACTCGGCGATCTAACAATGCGATGCAGCGGTCGGCGCGCCGACAGCGCGCCGCCGCTCAACGCGGACGTTAGATCTTCCCGAGCCGGTCGTACCGGATTGACACTATACGGCTTTGCCGTATAATGGCTCGGTGTTCAGCTTCATCGAGACTCATCTCTTTACACGCTTGGTAATGCAGTACCTTTCGGACGAGCAATACACGGAGTTACAGCTGGCCCTGATCAACAACCCGGAGTTGGGGCCCGTCATTGCCGGAACCGGCGGGGTCCGAAAGATGCGCTGGGCCGCTCCAGGTCGAGGCAAACGCGGCGGGTACCGGGTGATCTACTACGTGCACCGCCCGAAGGGCGTCATCTGGTTGCTGACGATGTATCCGAAG
>JBAQWM010000274.1:0-1527 GCA_049298915.1 Steroidobacteraceae bacterium
GGGTAGAGCTGGTACCAGATCGGTGCGCCGCGCGCGGCGGTGACGTCCTCGACCGAGGTGGATGCCACCGTGGACAGCACCTGGAGATGCTTCTTCGAGCGCGCGGCCCGCGCCACGGCCAGTTCACCCTCCGCGTGGAACGCGCGCTGGCTGCCGACCGGGTCCAGGAAGATAGGCGTTTCCCAGGTCGTGCCGAAGAGGTTCACGGACATGTCGATCTTGCTGAGATCTAGCATCCGGCGGACCCGCAGGCTGTAATTAGCGAATCCCGCCCGATTGGCGTGCAGCGTTTCATCGCCGTCCACGCCGGTCGCGAGATAACCCCAGTGCGCAGGTGGCAGGATCCCGCGGGCGGCGCGTTCGAAGTCGAAGATGTCGAGCGCCTGGTCGGCGACTGTGATAAGCGCATCCTCATCCTGGCCGAGCGCTCGAACCGTCGGACCGAGCCCGGCCAACACGGGACCGGCAAGCATTGATTGCAGGACGCGCCTGCGCGTCTGGCGGCTGGTGGTCATGTTGTTGTCTCCCCGGTCGGGGAGCATACACTCGGCCTGCTAAAGACCGAGCACCAGTCTCAGGCCGTTGTCGATGCGTTGCACAGTCTCCGCCGGGAGCGGCCGAACCCGGTCCGTCAGCAACGCCTTGTCGATGGTCAGCACCTGCGAGACGTTGACGACGGAGGGTTTGGACAGTCCCGATTCGGCCTTGGCGGTGCGGACGTTGCCAGGCGCGTCGGCGAGCGCCAGGTTGGATGTGATCACCGCGACGATGGCGGTTGAGATGCGGCTGTCGTTGAACGGGTCAGACTGGATGACGAGGACCGGTCGCCGGAATCCCGGCCCGGAGCCGGACGGCGGCGGCAACGTGGCCCACCAGATCTCACCACGCTTCACGGCTCAGCCGCTCGAGCTGGGCGTACTTGAGCGCAGGATCGACCTCTGACGACCCCTTCCCGTAAACAGCATTCAACCGGGTGGTGAGCGCCCTGGCGCCGCGCGCGCCGACGTATTCGGCGATGGCCTCGGCATAGAGCTGGCTGCGGGACTTGCGGAGCTTGCGGGCGAGCGTCTCGGCGGCTCGGAACACGGGATCGGGCAGGGAGATGGCGACTTTCATGCCGGCCATGGTATCACCACGGGTATTACCAGCTCAACCGAAGGATAATCCGGCAAGCGGTCCCCCTGCACCCTCCATTAGTTCGCGATTCGAGCCGATTTTCGCCTTGGGCGCTCGCGGCCTCAGGGAAGCAGGCGGATAGTACGGATAAAAGGCCTTTTTGTTGCCGCCGAGTGCACCCCGGCCGATGGTCGTTCCCCTCGTCATCGCGCGCAGCGTCCCCCTCGCGCTCGCCCACAGCAGCGAGCACGGCGACGGCAACCCGATTCAGAACAACATTCCCGACCTCCCCGACGGCGGCGCCCGCGGTCCCAACGACGCAATCGCGGGATCCTCGTCTCCCCGCTCCCGCCGGTGCGCGAGAATGCGCGCGATGACCTCGGGGTCTTCGATGCTGGCGCGCACCTTCAG
>JBAQWM010000275.1:0-3360 GCA_049298915.1 Steroidobacteraceae bacterium
GCGACATTTCGAGCAGGGCCTGGTTTTCGAGCTTCTGCTCGACGACGCCCATGCGCTGCTCGAGGGAGCCGATGCGCTCGCCCTGGGATTGCGCAATGGCCCCGCCGCCCCAGCTCAGCGCAAGCAGTGCGGCCATCAGGCAGATTCGTCCTCTGCGCTGCATACTCTCAGCGCCCGTAGACGATCTCGACGCGCCGGTTCTTTTCGTATGCGGCGTCATCGCTGCCCTCGACCGCCGGGCGCTCCTCGCCATAACTGACGGTCGTCAGCTGGCCGTCGGTGGCGCCCTGCAGCATCAGGGCCCGCCGCACCGACTGCGAGCGCCGCTCTCCAAGCGCAATGTTGTATTCGCGCGAACCGCGCTCGTCGGTGTGGCCCTCGAGCCGTACGCGGGCAGTGCCGAATGCCGCGAGGTGCTTCGCATGGGCGCTGATGACGGTCGCGTATTCCGGGCGGAGATCGCTGCGGTCGAAATCGAAATAGATCACGGTCCCGATTCCTGCAGGCCCGCTGGTGGCGCCGGCTCCCGCCCCTGCATCCGGCAGGGTGCGCGCCCGGCCGATATCGTCATCGCCGACGCCGGCACCGGAGCCTCCGGATACGGGTGCCGCGGCCGGCGCTTCCGGCGCGGTGGTCGGCTTTTTAGCGCATCCGGCCAGCAGCACGGCGCAGATCGCGATCAGGAAGATGTGCGTGAATCGCATCGCTAGACTCCTTGGCTTCGAAGCTATCAGAACACGGCGCGGCCTGCCGCGCACCTTCAATAGAGGAATGGCGACCAGGCCGGCTCGCGTACCTCGCCGGCGCTCGCCGTCAGGCGCTGCTGCAAGCGGCCATCGATCGATACCAGCGACAGCACGCCGCGTCCGCCCTCGCGCGTCGCGTAGATGATATCGGCGCCGTTCGGGGCGAATGAGGGCGATTCGTCGAGGCGGCCATTGCTGAGTATCCGCATGCTGCCCTGCTCCACATTCACCGCGGCGATGCGATAGGCGCCGCGGTCGAGCGTCACGAACGCCAGTTCGCGCCCGTCCGGCGAGACCCGCGGGCTCGCGTTGTAACTGCCCTCGAAGGTGATGCGGCGCGCGCGATCCCCGCTCGCAAGCCCCTGGCGATAGATCTGCGGCGCACCGGCGCGATCCGAAGTGAAATAGATCGACCGGCCATCCGGCGACCAGGCCGGCTCGGTGTCGATCGAGGGGTCGTCGGTCAGGCGCCGCAACTCCTGGGTGGCGAGCGACAGCAGGTAGATATCCACATTGCCATCGCGTTGCGACAGCGCGACCGCCAGCTGGGCGCCGTCCGGAGACCAGGCGGGCGCGCTGTTGATTCCCGAGCGCGCCGACACGCGGACCTGTTCGCCGGTGCTGAGGGTCTGCACGTAGATGGCCGGCAGGCCGCTGTGGAAGGACACATAGGCCAGGGAATGTCCGTCGCGCGACCAGGCCGGCGACATGATCGGCTCCGGCGATTTGAATACCACCCGCTCATTGGCGCCATCAGCGTCGGCGACTATCAGGCGGTAGCTCCGGGCCGTCGGCGGCCCTGCCACGGCGACGTAAGCGATGCGGGTTGCGAACGCGCCCCGCACGCCGAGTATGCGTTCGTAGATGGCGTCGGCGACCCGGTGGCTCGCGGTCAGGAGTGCGTTCTCATCCGCCGGCAGTGCCGATCCGAGCAGGCGCTCGCCGGTCGTCGCCTGGATCAGTTCGTAGCGGATCTCGAAGCGGGCATCCGCGGTCCGCAGCAATCTCCCGACCACGAGGTAATCGACCTTCAGCATGCGCCAGTCGGAGAGATCCGCGGCATCCGCCTGGTGCGGAAACTCGAGCATCTGGCTGCGTGGCAGTGCGCGAAACCTGCCGCTGCGCTCGAGATCGGCCTGCACGGTTGCTGCCACATCCCAGGGAGCGGCGCCCTCCACGTCCGAACCGAATGGCACGACCGCGATCGGCACCGATTCCACCATACCGCGCAGGATCTGCACGGTCAGCTCCGCGGCTGCTGGCGTCGACTGCAGCATGGCCAGCAGGGAAATGGCGATCGCGCGGCGAAACGACAGCATTCTCATTACTCCGATTTGAACACCAGGCGGACTTCACGCTCGAACAATGACGGTTGTGGCGGCGCCGGCAGCGGGGAAGCATTGCGGATCGCGTTTTCGACCGACTGGCGGAATGCCTCGCCGCCACCGCAGCTTCCGAACCGGACCGCGACCACCTCGCCGCCCGGAATCTGCGTGACGAAAGCGACACAGCTGGCCCCTACCGGCGATCCCGGAGGCTTGAACCAGCGCCTTTCCACATGGGCCTGCAGGGCTGCCACGTACCGGGCTTTCAGACTCTGGAATGCCGCGCTGGTTCGCTCTTCCTCCTCCGCCATCCGCGCCCGCAGTTCCGACTCCCGCTCCGCCCGGTCGGCTTTCTGGCGTGCCTCCTGCGCCCTTCTCTTCTGTTCCGCGACCGCCTTGGCGCGTGCTTCCTGCTCGGCTTTCAGCTTCGCTTCGGCTTCGGCCTTGCGTCGCGCCGCCGCTGCTTCCTCCTCCCGCGCCCGCTGTTCATCTGCCTCGATGCGCGCGACGCGGGCCTGTTCCTCGCGCCGCAGCGTCGCCTCGCGTTCCAGCCGGCGTTCCTCTTCCAGGCGCAGGCTGGCGGCGGCCTGCAGCACGGCCTGATCGAAGATCACGGCTTCGATCGGCAGGACCTCCAGCGGCGATTCCTGCCGTAGCAGCACGAGGCCGACCAGCAGGAGACCTGCGATCGCCATATGCAGAGCCAGCGCCCAGCTGAATGGCGCCAGCGTCGGCCTGAGCGCCGCGCTCATCGCCGCCGCTCGAGTTCCTTGAGCGCACGCACCGCCTTGGGATCCGTCAGGAACCCGATCTTGGTGGCGCCCGCCTGCTGCAGCAGCACCATGCCCTGCACCACGCGCCCATAGGCTACGCGCTCGTCCGCCTTGATCAGGACCGGGGTTCCCTGGTCGCGGGCGAGCACGGCGCCCGCCCGGCGCGCGACTTCCTCTTCCTCGATCGGGTCATTCTCGTCGGCGCCGACATTCAGGTAATAGCGGCCTTCACGGTCCACCGACAGGACCAGTGGCTCGCGGTTCTTCAGCAGCTCGGGATCCAGCGGCTGCGCGTCGGCATCCGGCAATTCGACCTGCACACCCTGGGTCAGGAGCGGTGCGGTGATCATGAAGATGATCAAGAGCACCAGCATGACGTCGATGTAGGGAACGACGTTGATCTCGCCCATCAGCCTGCGGCGGCGGGGACTGGCGAGCATGTCAGGCGCTTCGCGCCGCCGCGTGGCGCTGCAACAGGGTCGAGAACTCCTCCGTGAAGGTGTCGTAGCGCAGTTC
>JBAQWM010000276.1:0-9064 GCA_049298915.1 Steroidobacteraceae bacterium
GATCTCGGGTGCGAGCGCGGTCAGCAGCATCGGGTTGCGCGCGAGCGTTTCCGCCAGCGCCTCCGCCTGCACCTTCAGGCCGGCAATGGCGCGCTCTGCGAGCGCACGCGCTGAACCGGCCAAGAGCTCGATACTCTGCAGCAATGCATGGGCGATCAGCGGCAGCATCACATTGAGCTGGAAATTGCCGGATGCCCCGGCCATGGCGACCGCAGCGTCATTCGCCATGACCTGGGTCGCGGCCATCGCGACTGCTTCCGGTATCACCGGATTGACCTTGCCGGGCATGATGCTGGAACCCGGCTGCAGGGCTGGCAGCACGATTTCGCCGAGTCCGGCCAGCGGGCCGGAATTCATCCAGCGCAGGTCGTTGGAGATCTTGAGCAGAGCAACCGCTGCCCCGCGCAACTGGCCGGCGAGCTCGACCGCCGTATCCTGCGAAGCCAGGCTCGCGAATCGGTCCGTTGCGGCGCTGAGCTGAAGCCCGCTTCGTGCGGCGAGCCGCGCGATCGCCCGCTCCGCAAATTGCGGGTGCGCATTCACCCCGGTGCCTACCGCGGTCGCACCGAGGGCGAGGCGCTGCAGCCGCGGCAGCACGCCTGCGATGCGCTGGGCGGCATCCTCGATCTGCGTCTGCCAGGCGCGCATCTCCTGGCCGATGGTGATCGGCAACGCGTCCATCAGGTGCGTGCGGCCCGGCTTCACGTGGTCGCCAATCCGTGCCGACCGGTCGGCAATCGCGCGCGCGAGTTCCGCCAGCACCGGCAACAGCGTGTCACGGAGCTCCAGCGCGGCCGCGAGGTGAATCGCGGTCGGAATGACGTCGTTGCTGCTCTGGCAGCGATTGACGTGATCATTCGGGTGCACGGCGCTTCCGAGCCGCCCGGCTGCCAGCCGGGCGATCACCTCATTGGCGTTCATGTTGGTGCTGGTGCCGGAACCGGTCTGCATGATGCCGACCGGAAACTGGTCCGCGTACCCGCCATTCGCGATCTCGAGCGCTGCCGCCGCGATCGCGCTGGCGATCCCCGGCTCGAGCTCGCCGAGTTCCCCATTCGTCTCGGCCGCCGCCCATTTGATCAGACCGATTGCCCGGATCATGGCAGTCGGCATGGCGAGGCTGCCGATCCGGAAATTCTCGATCGCGCGCTGGGTCTGGGCGCCCCAAAGCGCCGACGCGGCCACGCGGATCTCGCCCAGGCTGTCCTTTTCGATGCGGTCGTTGTCGCTCACGGGTAACATGCTCATTCTATCATCCGGGCCCGCGTCATGACCGACCATCGCCTGACAGCTTTGTCGCCGCTCGATGGGCGTTATGCCGACAAGTGCGCCGAGCTGGCCGTCCTGTTCAGCGAGGCCGCGTTGATCGGCTATCGGGTGCGGATCGAAGCCGGCTGGTTTCGCCAGCTGGCGTCCTCGGGCAATTTCCCCGCGCTGCGTGCATTGCCGGCAGAGGTGGAATCCAGACTCGAAGTCCTTGCCGGTGGCGTGGATGAATCCGGTGCCCGGCGTGTCAAAGAAATCGAGCGCGAGACGAATCACGACGTCAAGGCCGTCGAGTACTACCTGCGCGAGCAGCTGGTGGCTGCTGGCGCCCTGCCGGCGCAGCTCGAGTTCCTGCACTTCGGCTGCACTTCCGAGGACATCAATAATCTCTGCTACGCGCTGATGCTCGCGGACGCGCGCGCCGGCGTGCTGCAGCGGCTGATCGGCGCAGTCGCGGACCGTCTGGCCGTGCTGGCGCGTCAGCACGCGGCGACTGCGATGCTGTCCCGCACGCACGGCCAGCCGGCCTCGCCCACGACGCTCGGCAAGGAGGCCGCGAATTTCGTAGCGCGATTCCGCCGCGCCGAAGGCGCCTTTGCGCGCGTCGAGATCCTCGGCAAGTTCAACGGCGCGGTCGGCAATTTCAACGCGCACCTGGCTGCATGCCCCTACATCGACTGGCGCGCCGAGTCACGCCGCTTCGTGCTGGGACTGGGCCTGGTGCCGAATGAACACACGACGCAGATCGAGCCGCATGACTGGATTGCCGAATATTGCGATGCGCTGGCGCGCGCACACACGGTGCTGATCGACCTGTGCCGGGACCTGTGGGGCTATGTCTCGCTCGGCTATTTCCGGCAGCGACCCGTTGCCGGCGAGACCGGCTCGTCGACGATGCCGCACAAGGTCAATCCGATCGACTTCGAGAATGCCGAGGGCAATGCCGGCCTCGCAAATGCGCTGCTGAGGCACTTCTCGGAAAAACTTCCGGTGTCGCGCTGGCAGCGCGATCTCAGTGATTCAACGGTGCTCCGGAATCTTGGCGTCGCCTTCGGGTACAGCGCGCTCGCGTGGCGCGCGACACTGCGCGGCCTCGAGCGCATCGACCCGGACAGCGCGCGGATGGCGGCCGACCTCGACGCGCACTGGGAGGTACTGGCAGAAGCGATCCAGACCGTCATGCGCGCGAATGGCGTCCCCGGCGCCTATGAAAAGCTCAAGGATTTCACGCGCGGGCGCGCGATCGGGGCCGTGGAGCTGCGCTCATTCGTCGGGCAGCTGGGACTGCCGGTGACGGTGCAACGCGAACTGGAATCGCTGACGCCCGCAGCCTATACCGGCCTCGCGGAAGCGCTTGCCAGGGCCGTCTGAGGGCGGCCGGCAATGCCCGCCGAAATCATCGAATGCGTACTGACGACCTGGAGCCGCGACGGCGCGGCGCTGCAGAAGATCCGGCGTGAAGTGTTCATCTCCGAGCAGGGTTTTGCCGAATCCGAGGAATGGGACGAGGACGATGCCGCCAGCTGCCATGCCCTGGTCACGCTGAACCGTGAACCAGTTGGCACCGGGCGACTAAATCCGGGCGGTAAGATCGGCCGGATCGCGGTGAGAGCCGGACTGCGGGGCCGGGGCATCGGTACGATGATTCTGCGCCACTTGCTCGACGAGGCTTGTCGCCGCGGCATCCGCGAGCCATACCTGCACGCGCAAGTGCAGGCCCTGCCCTTCTACGAGAAGCTGGGCTTCCGTCGCGAGGGTGACGTATTCGACGAGGTGGGCGTCTCCCATGTGCGGATGAGGCGCACCCTGGAGTGACGGCGGTGCAGACCCCACGGCAGAGCGTGACCGGCGTGCGCTCGATCATCGCGACGCTCGACGAGACCCGCGCTGCAACGCAGCAGGTTGCGCTGGCGGCCCGCCGGCTGCTGACCATGTACACGCAGGATCTCGAGCCTGCGGTCTATGACCAGCCGCAATTCCTGGAGACCGTCAAGAAAATGGTGTTGTCCAGGAGCTACGCCAAGGTGCGCGTGCTGCTCGCGGATCCTTCGCGCGTCATATACGAAGGTAGCAAGTTCGTCCATCTTGCCCGCCGGATAACCAGTCACATCGAGATCCGGCACGTCAAGGCGAGTCGCCGCGACAACCAGGCCGCATTCCTGATCGCCGATGATCGCGCGCTGGTCTACCGTCTGCAGGCGTCGCGCTGGGACGGCATCGTGGACATGAATGACGCAGCGGTCGCGCGCCGCTACCTGAACTACTTCGACGAAGTATGGATCGCGAGCGAACCGGAAGCCGAGACCCGCCAGCAACATCTCTAGTTGCACAATTGCTCAGCGGCGAGCGCATATAATCGCCGCATGGCACTGAATCTCGATGTAACGGTAGCGGCCATCGTCGATCGCGAAGGACGGTTCCTGGTCGTCCAGGAACGCGCCGCGCGCCGCGTCGTCCTGAATCAGCCAGCCGGGCACCTCGAAAACGGCGAATCGCTGCTGCAGGCCGTAGCCCGCGAGACGCTGGAAGAGACCGGCTATCCATTTGCGCCGCACGCGGTGACGGGCCTGTACCTGTGGCAGAGCCCGGGCGGACGCTCATTCCTGCGGGTGGCATTCTGCGGCGATGTCGGCGACCGCATCGATGGCATGCGGCTGGATCGCGCCATCATCCGTACCGCCTGGATCAGCCGCGATCAGCTCGCGGAGCGCGCGACGGAACTGCGCAGCCCGCTGGTGCTGCGCTGCATCGACGACTACCTGCGCGGCGCGCGCTACCCGCTCGAAATCCTGAGTCACATGCTGCCGGCCCCGCCGCCGGCGGCCCATGGCTGAAGCCGATGGCCAGATACATCGTCGCAATGTCCGGTGGCGTCGATTCCGCGGTGGCGGCATCGCTGCTGGTGGACGCCGGACACGATGTCGAGGGCCTGTTCATGGCGAACTGGGAGGATGACGGCGAAGGCTATTGCACGACCGCCGCGGACTTCCAGGATGCGCGCCGCAGCTGCGCGGTAATCGGTATCCCGCTGCATCGAGTCAGTTTTGCGGCAGAGTATCGCGAGCGCGTATTCGCGCACTTCCTGGCGGAATTGCGCGCAGGCCGGACCCCGAATCCCGATGTGCTGTGCAACCGCGAGATCAAGTTCGGCCTGTGCCTCGGGTACGCGCGGCGCCTCGGCGGCGAGCGATTCGCGACCGGTCATTACGCGCGGATCGCCAGCGGGGGGCGCCTGTTGCGCGCTGTCGATGCGGCAAAGGACCAGAGTTATTTCCTGCACATGCTGCGTTCTTCGGAGCTTGCCGGCTGCGACTTCCCGCTGGGCTCGCTGTGCAAGCGCGAAGTGCGTGCAATCGCCCGCGAGCGTGGACTGCCGGTATTCGACAAGCGCGACTCCACCGGCATCTGCTTCATCGGCGAGCGGCCATTCGGGGATTTCCTGCAGTCCTGGCTGCCCGCAGTTCAGGGTCCGATCGAGACGCCTGACGGTGAGGTGATCGGCCGGCACCTGGGCCTTGCGCGCTATACGCTGGGGCAGCGCAGCGGTCTTGGCGTCGGCGGTCTGAAGGACCGCGCCGCGGCCCCGTGGTTCGTGGCAGGCAAGGATCTCGCGCGCAATGCCCTCATCGTCGTGCAGGGCCGGGATCATCCGGCGCTTCACTGCGGCAGCCTCAGCATCGGCGCGCCGCACTGGATCAGCGGTCAGCCGCCGGCGGCGGAATTCGAATGCACGGTCAAGCTGCGCTACCGGCAGCCGGACAGCGACTGCAGGGTCCGGCTCAGATCCGCCGGTGCCGATGTACGCTTTGTCGAACCGCAGGCGGGGGCGGTGCCCGGACAGTACGCGGTGTTCTACCGCGGCGAGGAATGCCTCGGAGGCGGCGTGATCGTGTCGCTTATAATGAACGCGGAGGATCCATGCAGGACAGTTTCAAGGCGCGCCGCCAGCTCAAGGTCGGTGACCGCAGCTACGAGTACTACAGCCTGGACGCGCTGTCGCAATACCCGGTCGCGCGCCTCCCCTATTCGCTGAAGGTGCTGCTGGAGAATCTGCTGCGGCACGAAGACGGATCGAATGTCACGCGCGAAGACATCATTGCGCTGGCCAGCGCAGATCCGCGCAGGCTGCCGGCCCGCGAAATCGCATTTACGCCGGCGCGGGTCCTGATGCAGGACTTCACCGGCGTTCCCGCAGTCGTCGATCTGGCCGCGATGCGCGACGCGATGGCGCAACTCGGCGGCGACCCGGGCAGGATCAACCCGCTGATTCCTTCCGAGCTGGTCATCGATCATTCGGTCATGGTCGACCATTACGGCACGACCGATGCCCTGAATCTGAATGCGCTGCTGGAATTCAAGCGCAACAAGGAGCGCTATACGTTCCTGCGCTGGGGCCAGTCCGCATTCGACAATTTCGCGGTGGTGCCGCCGGACACCGGCATCGTCCACCAGGTCAACCTGGAATACCTGGCCCGCGTCGTGTTCGTCGACGAGCACGGGCTCGCCTATCCGGATACCGTCGTCGGCACCGACTCGCACACGACGATGATCAACGGCGTCGGCGTCCTGGGCTGGGGCGTCGGCGGCATCGAGGCGGAGGCCGCCATGCTCGGCCAGCCCTCGACCATGATGATTCCTGAAGTCATCGGCATGAAGCTGACCGGGCGGCTGCCCGAGGGTGCGACGGCCACCGATCTCGTGCTGACCGTCACCGAGCAGCTGCGCAAGCGCGGTGTCGTGGAGAAATTCGTGGAATTCTTTGGTGACGGCCTGGCACAGTTGCCGCTTGCCGATCGCGCGACGATTGCGAACATGGCGCCGGAGTACGGGGCGACCTGCGGGATATTCCCGATCGACGAGGAGACTCTGACGTACCTGCGCCTGACCGGGCGCGATGAGAGCCAGATCGCGCTGGTGCGTGCCTACGCGATGGCACAGGGCATGTGGCGCGTGGACGGCGCGCCCGATCCGGTTTACACCGAGGTGCTCAATCTCGACCTGTCGACGATCCGGCCATCGCTGGCCGGTCCCAAGCGGCCGCAGGACCGGGTGCTGCTCAGCGACATGCAGAAGACATTCCGGGCCGCGCTTGCGAAGGATCAGGACAAGTGGGCCTCGCGGGGTCCCGCGAAGGTGAGCGATGCCGGTCGCGAATTCGAGTTGAAGGACGGGGCGGTCGTGATCGCCGCTATCACCTCCTGCACCAACACCTCGAATCCGGCCGTGATGGTCGGCGCCGGTCTGCTGGCGCGCAAGGCCAGGGAACGGGGTCTCAGGGTCCAGCCCTGGGTCAAGACCTCGATGGCGCCGGGATCCAAGGTCGTCACGGATTACCTGAAACGCGCCGGCCTGCTGGTCGATCTCGAGGCGCTCGGATTCCACATCGTCGGTTATGGCTGCACCACCTGCATCGGCAACTCGGGTCCGCTGAATGGCCCGATTTCAAAGGCGATCGGCGACAACAAGCTGTCGGTCGCCTCGGTGCTCTCGGGTAACCGCAATTTCGAAGGCCGCGTGCACCAGGAAGTGCGCATGAATTTCCTGGCCTCGCCGCCGCTCGTCGTTGCCTATGCGCTGGCCGGTAGCGTGGATCTCGATCTGAGCGGCGATCCGGTCGGCAAGGACCGCGACGGCAAGCCGGTCTACCTGCGGGACATCTGGCCGGGCGCCGGCGAAATCCAGGCCGCGATCGGGACTTCGGTTTCCGCGGACATGTTCGTGAAGACCTACGGCGACGTCTTCAAGGGCGATGAACGCTGGCGCGGCATCGAGATACCGGAGTCGCAGACCTACCGCTGGGAGGACGACAGCACGTATATCCAGAATCCGCCCTATTTCACCGGCATGAGCCGCAAGCCGCCCGGTCTGCCGGCCATCGAGGGGGCGCGCTGCCTGGCGCTGTTCGGGGACTCGATCACGACCGACCACATCTCTCCCGCCGGCGCGATACGCAAGGATTCGCCCGCCGGGCTCTACCTGCAGAAGAACAATGTGATGCCCGCGGATTTCAACAGCTACGGATCGCGGCGTGGCAATCACGAGGTCATGATGCGCGGCACCTTCGCAAATCCGCGCATCAGGAATCTGATGGTGCCGGGACTGGAAGGCGGCGTCACGCGCATGCAGCCGGGTGGCGAACAGTTGCCGATTTACGATGCCGCGATGAAATACATCGCGGCCGGCGTGCCGCTGATCGTTATCGCCGGCAAGGAGTATGGCACCGGTTCCTCGCGGGACTGGGCGGCCAAGGGCACGATCCTGCTGGGCGTCAGGGCGGTCATCGCCGAAAGTTTCGAGCGCATCCATCGCGCGAATCTGGTCGGCATGGGGGTGTTCCCGCTGACATTCGAGCGGGGGAAAAACGCCCAGGCGCTCGGTCTCGACGGTAGCGAGACCTACGAGATCGGCGGCCTGAAGGCAGGCAGCAGGAATGCGACCGTGCGCGCCACGCGGGCCGACGGCAAATCCTCCAGTTTCCCGGTCAATGTCCGTGTCGACACGCCCAAGGAATGGGAATACATGGACAACGGCGGCATCCTGCATTTCGTATTGCGCCAGCTGGCGGCCTGATCCGGTGGCGATCCGGCGCGCCGTCTGAAGCGCCCCATGAGCCGGTTCATCGCGGTGTTCGACCTCGACGGCACCATCACCCGGCGCGATACCTTCCTGCCCTATCTGCGCGGCTGGCTGCGGCGCCACCCGCGCCGCGGCTGGCGCTGGATCGCGCTGGCGGTGCTTTGGCGCTATGCCACCGGCCACCGCGATCGCGGGCGATTGAAGTCGGAGCTGATCAGCCGGCTGATGTCCGGCGCAAGCGAGGCGGAAGTCGCGGCGTGGACGCGCGATTTCGTCGCCGGCCTGGACACCGGGGAACTGTGTACGCGCGCGCTCGAGGCCATCGAGCGTCATCGGCAGAGCGGCGACAGGCTGGTTCTGCTTTCGGCCAGCGTCGATCTGTACGTTCCGGCCATCGGATCACGACTCGGCTTCGATGAAACGATCTGCACCGGGATCGCGTGGCGCGACGGACGCCTGGACGGCGCGCTGACAACACCCAACCGGCGCGGCGGCGAGAAGCTGCTTTGCGTCGAAATGCTGCGGGCGCGCTATCCGGGCTGCACAATCGCTGCCTATGGCAATTCCGGTTCCGACCTCGTTCACCTGAAAGCCGTGGAGCATCCGATGCTCGTCAATGGCGGGCGCGGCGCCCGGCACGCCGCGCTCCGATCCGGGATTCCGGTTGCGGACTGGCGTAACAAAAGCGCGGTTGTGCCGGTCTGATGGACAGGAGGCCAGCCATGCGGATCAAGCACTCGGAAATCACGCCGGAACCCGTCTATCGCGCGCGCCGCGAGTTCCTCGCCGGTCTTGCGGGTCTCGGCGCCACGGCCGCGCTGGCGCGACCAGCCTCCGCACAGACGGTCATGAATGTCGCGCTGATCGAGCGCCTGAAGTACACGCGCAACGCGCGCTATTCGACCGCTGAGACACCCAACTCGCTGGCCGACATCACGGGCTACAACAACTTCTACGAATTCGGCACCGGCAAGGACGACCCGGCGCGCAATGCCGGCAGCCTGCGCCCGCGGCCCTGGTCGGTCGTGATCGATGGTGAATGCGAAGTCAAAGGGCGCTACGCGCTCGACGACCTGCTGCAGCCGCATGCGCTCGAAGAGCGGATTTACCGGCTGCGCTGCGTCGAGGCCTGGTCGATGGTCATTCCGTGGATCGGGTTCCCGCTCGGCGATCTGGTCGCGCGCTTCAAGCCGAACTCGCGCGCGAAATTCGTCGAATTCAC
>JBAQWM010000277.1:0-10267 GCA_049298915.1 Steroidobacteraceae bacterium
AGCAATTCACGCATGCGATTGAGCGGCCATGCATTTGGGCCGTCAGAAAGCGCGCGTTCCGGGTCGGGGTGGGTCTCCATGAATATGCCAGCGACACCCGCAGCGACGGCAGCGCGGGCCAGTACCGGCACGAATTCGCGCTGGCCCCCGGAGGCGTTTCCCTTGCCGCCGGGCAGCTGGACGGAATGCGTGGCATCGAATACGACCGGGGCGCCGAAACTGCGCATCACGGCCAGTGCGCGCATGTCGGAGACCAGGTTGTTGTAGCCGAAGCTGAATCCGCGCTCGCAGACCATGATCTCCGCATTGCCGGTCGAGCGCGCCTTCTCGACGACATTGGCCATCTCCCAGGGACTCAGGAACTGGCCTTTCTTGATATTGACCGGCTTGCCCTGGGAACAGACTGCGACGATGAAATTGGTCTGGCGGCACAGGAATGCCGGTGTCTGCAGCACGTCGACGACGGCGGCGACCTCGGCGAGCGGCGTGTCCTCATGCACGTCCGTCAGCACCGGCACGCCATGCTGGCGCCGGACCTCGGCCAGCACGCGCAGTCCTTCCTCGATCCCGGGCCCGCGATAGGAGGCGCGCGATGACCGGTTGGCCTTGTCATACGAAGCCTTGAATACGAACGGAATCCCGAGCCCGGCGGTGATTTCCTTGAGCTTCCCGGCGACATCGAGCGTCAGCGCAGCGTCCTCGACCACGCAGGGCCCGGCAATCAGGAACAGCGGTTGTCCCGCACCGATGCTGGCGCCCGCGAGCTTCACGCGCTGGCCACCCTGGGCAAGGACCCGGCCGCGTGCGCGCGCGCAGCGCGCACGAAGCCGGTGAACAGCGGGTGCCCGTCACGCGGGTTCGAGGTGAACTCGGGATGGAACTGGACTGCGAGGAACCAGGGATGCGACGGCAGTTCGACGATCTCGACCAGTCCGTCCTCGGAAAACGCGGAGAATCCGAACCCGGCCTTCTGCATGCGCTCGAGGTAATTGTTGTTGAATTCGTAGCGATGGCGGTGCCGCTCGTTGATCGCGTCGCGGCCGTACATCGCGCGTGCCAGCGTTCCCGGCCGGATGCGCGATTCCTGCGCGCCGAGCCGCATCGTGCCGCCGAGCTCCGAGTTGTCGTCGCGCTTCAGCGTCGCGCCGCTGCGATCGCGCCACTCGGTGATCAGCGCGATCACCGGATCCGCCGCCGAGCGCAGGAACTCGGTCGAATTCGCCTGCGCCAGACCCAGCACGTGGCGCGCGAACTCGATCACCGCCACCTGCATGCCGAGGCAGATGCCGAGGTACGGGATACCATGCTCGCGCGCATGCCGGACGGCCTGGATCTTGCCCTCGATGCCGCGCTCGCCAAATCCGCCCGGCACCAGGATCGCGTCCATGCCCGCCAGGCAGCCTGGTCCGTTGTTTTCGATGTCGGTCGATTCGATGTAATGGACCTCGACCCTGGTGCGGGTCTTGAGTCCCGCATGCTGCAGCGCCTCATTCAGCGAGATATAGGAGTCGCGGATCTGCACGTACTTGCCGACCATCGCGATGTTGACGCTGGCCTCGGTGGCATGGCGCGCCGTGACAACCTGCTGCCATTCGCGCAGGTCGGCCGGCGGCGCGTCGAGGCGCAGTTTGTCGCAGACGATTTCGTCCAAAGCCTGCTCATGCAGCAGCAGCGGGATCCGGTAGATGTCATCGGCATCGACGGCGGAAATGACCGCGCGTTCCTCGACATTCGTGAACAGCGCGATCTTGCGGCGCTGCTCCTCCGGCAGCGGGTCGCGGCAGCGGCACAGCAGCACGTCGGGCTGGATGCCGATGCCGCGCAGTTCCTTGACCGAATGCTGGGTCGGCTTGGTCTTGATCTCGCCGGAGCCCCCGACGATCGGCACCAGCGTCAGGTGGATGTAGACGCAGTTGCTGCGGCCGAGCTCGACGCCCATCTGCCGGATCGCCTCGAGGAATGGCAGCGACTCGATGTCGCCCACGGTGCCGCCGATCTCCACCATGCAGACATCGGCATCGCCGGCGCCCAGCATCACGCTGCGGCGGATCTCGTCCGTGATGTGCGGGATGACCTGGACGGTCGCGCCCAGGTAGTCGCCGCGGCGCTCGCGCGCGATCACGCGCTCGGAGATGCGCCCGGTCGTGAAATTGCTGTTGCGGCCGGGCGTGGTGCGAACGAAGCGCTCGTAGTGCCCGAGGTCCAGGTCGGTCTCGGTGCCGTCCTGCGTGACGAATACCTCGCCATGCTGGAACGGGCTCATCGTGCCCGGATCCACATTGATGTAGGGGTCGAGCTTGACCATGCTGATCTTGAGCCCGCGCGCCTCGAGGATCGCGCCAAGCGATGCCGCAGCAATGCCCTTGCCGAGCGAGGACACCACGCCGCCGGTCACGAACACGAATCGCGTCATCGATAATCCCCGCCGCCAGCAGAATGACACCGGGCCAGCCTGCCCGGAACCGGCAAGCGCCGGCCCATGGCCCGATTACGACGGGATTTCAGTCTAGTGGAAGCCTGCGCGCACCGCCAGCGAAAATGTGAACCGCATCACGATCGGCTGCGGCCAACCGGCTGACGCGCGGCCGTTTTCTGCCGTTCATCGGCAGAACCGCGGCGTCCGTCAGCTCGCCCATCCGGCGGGTTTCAGCGTCCCTATAGTGCGAGCCATGAAAACTCTGCAGACCGGCTTCACGCTGCTCGAGCTGCTGCTGGTGGTAGTGATCGCGGGGATCCTGCTCGGCGTCGGCGTCCCGGCCATGCGCGATTTCATCCGCAATGCGCGCATCACGGGGGCCGCCAATGACGTCATGGCGGGAATGCATTTTGCGCGATCCGAAGCGATCAAGCGGCGCACGCCGGTGACACTCTGCACCAGCGCGGACCCGCTCGCCGCCAATCCGGTCTGCACCGCTACCACGCAGCTTCTTGGCTGGGTCGCCTTCGTGGACACGAATCAGGACGGCCAGCGCAACGCCGGCGAGGTCGTGCTGCTGCAGCGCGAGCGGCTGCCCGCGACGATCACCGCGCGCTCGACCGCGGACCCACTGCTGGTCACCTACCTCGACAACGGCTTCGCACTCAACGCGAACGCCTCCCAGCTCGTGCTCTGCGATGAGCGCGGCAATGTCAACGCCGCCGGCGAGCTTTCGGCCGCCCGCGGCATCACGGTTTCGGCGACCGGCCGGGCCGGCGTGACGCGCGACCCGGCCGAGATCCAGACCCTGATCGATGCGATCGGCATTCCGATCGCCGGCTGCTCCTAGGGTTCAATCATGAGCAATGAGAGCAGATCGCAGTCGGGCTTCACGATGGTCGAGACGCTGGTGGCGCTCGTCGTACTGGCGATCGGCATGCTTGGCATCGCCGCGCTCTATCTCAACAGCCTGCAGGCGGGTCGAACCGCCATTTACCGGACGCAGGCGGTCAATCTCGCGGCCGACCTGGCCGATCGCATCCGTGCCAACCGCACGGCGATCGCGGCATACGCGAGCGATTACGCGGACACATTTGCCGAAGTGCCCGCCTGTTTTACGACGGCCGGCTGCAGCGCAGCGGCACTCGCCACCAGCGATCTCAGCCGCTGGAAGGCCGATATCGAGGAACTCCTGCCGAATGGCCAGGGACAGGTCGGCGTGACGCTGCCGCCCGGCGCCGGCCAGCCGGCCGGTTTTGTGATCACCGTGCAATGGGCCGAAGTCGGCGAGGTCAATCCCGTCACATTCCAGCTCGGGTTTTCGACATGAACGCAGTTGGCAGCATGCGAGAGCGGCAGCGGGGCCTGAGCCTGATCGAACTGATGGTCTCGGTATCCATCGGGCTCTTCCTGCTCGCGGGAGCGATCTCCGTTCTCGGCAAGGGCCGCGATCTCTATCGCACCAATGACGCGACCGCGCGGCTGCAGGAGACTGCGCGCCTTGCGATGGGCACCATCGAGGCCGATCTGCGCATGGCGAATTACTGGGGCCTCCACAGCCGCGCCGACCTGGTCGAGAATGGCCCGGCGCTCGATCTGGCGAGCCTCCCCGATGTGGATCCGGCCTATACGCTGCCGGCAAGCCTCAGCGGTTACGCCGCCACGATCAATTCCTGCGGCGCCATGTGGGCAGTGAAGCTGCCCGCGTACGCCGAGGCCCTCAATAACAGCTACGGCCTTGCCTGCCCCGAATTTGGCACGGCCATGCCTGGCGCGGACCAGCTCACCATCCGGCACGCTTCGACCCAGGTCATCGGCGCCGCGCAGCTCGCCGCAACGGCCGGCCGGATCAAGATCCAGAGCAGCCGGGTCCAGGGCACGCTGTTCGCCGCCGGCACCGTGCCGGCGGGATATTCGGCGCCAACATCGGAGACGCGGGCCCTCATCGTACATGGCTACTACGTTGACCAGGATTCGGACTCGGGGCCCGGTACTCCGTCGCTGCGCCGCAAGCAGCTCGACTTCGCGGGCGGAGCGCCGGCGATCGTGGACCGGGAAATCGTTCCGGGGGTCGAAGACCTGCAGATCGAGTTCGGCGTCGATCAGAACGTCGACCAGAATGCCGACTTTTTCGTGCCGGCTGACACGGCCCTCGTGGCCGGCACCGATATCGTCGCGGTGCGCGTCTGGCTGCTGGTGCGGGCCGAGCAGCCGGAATTCTCGTTCAGCGATGACCGGACCTATGAATACGCGGATCGCAGCGGCGGCTCCGCCTACACGCCGGGGGACAATTTCCGCCGCGTACTGGTCGGCAAGACGATCGCATTGAGGAATACCCGTCGATGAATACCGATATCAGCCCGGGCGCCATCGGCCCGCGCCAGGGCGGCGCGGCGCTCATCGTCGGGCTCGTTCTGCTGCTGGTGCTGACGATACTCGCAATCTCCGGCGTCATGACCTCGACACTGGAACTGCGCATGGTCGGCAATACGCAGCTCCAGGAGCGTGCCTTCCAGGCTGCGGAGGTCGCGATCGAGGATGCGCTCGCCAATTCCCCGGTGAGCACCAGCGCCCCGGTCGTACAGGCGACGACTGTGAATCCCGATTCGCCGGATGACCACTATGAGTTCAACCTGCAGTATTCCGGCTCCGCGCCGCTTGGCAGCGGCATGACCGGCTACAGCATCGGCACCGGTTTCACCAGCTATCACTTCCAGGTGAATGCCACGGGCACCGCGCCCGGCAACGCGCAGGCCCAGCATGTACAGGGCTTTTACATCGTCGGCCCGGGCATCTGATCCTTTACGGAGACCGCCACATGAATCATCCATTCTTTCGCTCCCTGCACCGCCTGTGGCTGCTGACCCTCGTGCTTGGCGCCTTCGCGTCGGCTGCGGCGATCGGGCAGCCCCGCCTCGACACGATCGAGGAATGCCTCGAGAGCGGCACCGAACTGGTCGTGCTGCCCGGCGTCCCCGGCGGCACCTTGAGCGCCAGGGAATGTTCGACCTGCAGCGCGCAGCGGCTCACATTCGATAGCGGCACGCGCTATTTCATCGGCGAAGAAGCCGTCCCCTACGCTCGGCTCCGCGAAGCCGCCAGCAAGGGCTCGCTGCAGCTCTACGTGTTTTACCGGCCCGACACCCGGGTCCTGACCCGCCTGCGCCTCGCCGCCAGCGGCTCCTGACGGAGAGTTTCACACCATGAATGCAGCCACCCCTCGTTCGCTTCGCCTGGCCACTGCCGCCGCGCTGCTCGCGATCGCGAGCGCGGCCGTCGCCGACGATGCCGAGATCTTCAGCGGCATGGGTAACGTGGTGACGGCCCAGCGCCCGAATATCCTGTTCGTCTTCGATACCTCGGGCAGCATGAACACCGAAGTCACGACCCAGGTGCCGTACAACCCCTCGACCGCCTATGCGGGCAGCTGCAGCACGAGCCGGATCTACTACCGCACAGGTACCAACACCGGCGATCCTCCCAATTGCACGGACAACAACTCGGTCCCTGTCGCCGCATTCAAGTGCAATGCCGCCACCCAGGAAATTGCCCAATACGGCAACAGCGTCCAGCGGGCCGGCCAGTGGCGCCGACAGGGCAACACCAACAACTGGCGCACTATCAATGTCAGCAACAGCAACACGGCATGGGTGGAATGCGCCGCCGATACCGGCGTGCATGGTGATGGCGTCAATACGCTCAAGTTGTGGGCCGCGAACGGCAATTTCGGACCCTGGTCACAGCTGGCGGCACAGGGAGTCAACTGGGCGAATACCGGCAATAGCTACGTATTCTTCTCTGGCAACTACATCAACTGGCTGCTGAATTCGAGCACGATCACGCAGTCGCGACTCGAGATCATGCAGCAGGTCGCGACCCAGACCATCGACCAGCTCGCGGCCGCCAACAACGTCAATATCGGCCTGATGCGATTCAGCAACAATGCCTTTATCGGCTGCGGCGTTGGTTCGACGGCAGCCGAGGGCGGCATGATGCTGCGGCAAATCGACGCGGTCGCGGCAAATGCCGGGCCCCTGAAAACGGAAATTGCCGCGCTGAATGCCGACGGCTGCACGCCGCTCTCGGAATCGATGTACGAGGCCTATCGGTACCTCAGCGGGTCCGCCGTGAACTACGGACTGAACTCGAGGAAGTCTCCGTCGGTTCCATTTCCAAGCGTATTGAGCTCGCGTAAGCCTGCGCCCGACCAGAACACCTACCTGAGCCCGCTCCAGACTTCCTGCCAGAAGAATTTCATCGTCCTCCTGACTGACGGGCTCCCGACTTCGGATTCCAGCGCCGATGCCGCGATCCAGTCGCTGATCGGCGGCAATTGCACCGGCCACGGCAGCGGTCGCTGCCTGGAGGAGATCGCGGCGTACATGTACCAGACCGATCTGCGGCCGACGCTGGCAGGACTGCAGAATGTCACGACCTACACCATCGGCTTCGGCCCCGAGGTCAGCGGTTCGGAGGCCTTGCGCAACACCGCGAATGGCGCCGGCGGTGTGTTCTACGAGGCGAGCGACACTGCGACCCTCAGCAACGTCCTGACGGATATCGTCCGCACCGTACTCGCCTTCAACACCTCATTCACGGCGCCGGCGGTGTCGGTCAACGCATTCAACCGCACCCAGAACCTGAATGACCTCTACATCACGATGTTCAGGCCCAGCGAAACCTACGCCTGGCGCGGCAACCTCAAGAAATACAGGCTCGGGCAGGACGGCACGATCATGGACGCTGCCGATGCGCCCGCGATCGAGATTGCGACCGGCTTCTTCCGCACCACCGCCGAGAGTTTCTGGAACAGCGGTGTCGATGGCGACGACGTGCGCCAGGGCGGCGCTGCGGCACAGTTGCCGGCGCCCGCCTCGCGCAAGGTCTACAGCAACATCACGACCGGCGTGCTGCCCCTGTCCTTGACCTTGGCGACCAACGAGGTCGTGACGACCAATGCCCTGATCACCCACGCGACGCTGGGCCTCGGCCTGCTCGAGGCACCCGGGCGCGATGCCCTGATCAACTGGATGCGCGGTGCCGACGTCGACGACGAGGACAACGACGGCTCCGAGGCCGATGCCCGGCTGCGGATGGGCGACCCGATGCACGGGCGGCCGGCGACGGTCATCTACGGTGGCACCGTGGAAAGCCCGGACCCCAATGACGGCGTGCTCTTCGCAGTCACCAACGAGGGTTATCTGCACGCGGTCAACGTCGTGGACGGCAGCGAACTGTGGGCCTTCGTGCCCCGGCAACTGCTGGCGCGCGCGCGCGATCTCTACGTGAATGACGCCACTTCCAGCCGCACCTATGGACTCGACGGCAACATCCGCGTGGTCAAGAACGAGGTCAACGAAAATGGCGTGCTCGAGCCATTGCTCGGTGAAACGGTCAGGATCTACTTCGGCATGCGCATGGGCGGCAGCGACTATTTCGGCCTCGACGTGACCGACCGCAATGCGCCGCAGTTGCTGTTCAAGATCGGCCCCGATGAAATCGGCCTGAAGCAGCTGCCGAATGCGGGTCAGAGCTGGTCCACGCCGAGCGTCGCCCGCGTCAACGTGAGCGGCGCCACCCAGAACAGCCTGCAAGAAGTGCTGGTGTTCGGCGGCGGTTACGACACGGTGCAGGAAAATGGCCCCTACGCGCTCGACAGCAAGGGCAACCAGATCTTCATGGTGGACGCCGTCAGCGGCAACCTGCTCTGGTATGCGGGTCCGAGCACGGATACCAGCGCCAATCTCCGCCATGCTTCGATGACGCACTCGATCCCTGGCGAGGTGCGGGCCATCGACCTGACGGGCGACGGCTATGCGGATCGCATGTATGCGGCCGACATGGGCGGGCGCGTGTGGCGCTTCGACATCAGCAATGGCCAGCCGCCCAGCTCGCTGGTCGCCGGCGGCGTATTCGCATCGCTCGGCAACGCGCACCTGTCGACGCACCCCAATGCGACGACCCGGCGCTTCTACAATGCGCCGGACGTGGCGTTCCTGAGCCAGGGCGGCCGCAGCTGGCTCAACCTCGGCATCGGCTCGGGTTATCGCGGCCATCCCCTCGACCTGAATACGCAGGACCGCTTCTACAGCCTGCGCGACTACCGGCCATTCGCCCGCCTGACCCAGAGCCAGTACGACAACAGCACCGTGATCACCGAGGCGGATGTGACACTCGTGGACGTCACAGACACCATCACGCCGGCGATCCCGGCCGGCGCGAGCGGCTGGCGCATGGACCTGCGCCGGCCGAGTGGCAGCTGGACCGGCGAGAAGTCGCTGTCGGAAGCCCGCACGCTGGAGAGCATCATCCAGTTCTCGACTTATGAGCCGAATTCCACGTCCACGGTGGAGAGCGACTCCTGCGCGCCGGGTGTGGGCACCAACCGCCTGTACACGATCAGCGCCTACAACGGTGCGCCGGTATTCGATCGCGAGAATCCCGAGGACCCGCCGGACTCGACCGACGACCGCGATACCGAGCTCGCGCAGGGCGGCATTGCGCCGGAAGTCATCTGGCTGTTCCCGAGCCCGGATGATCCCGAGGACTGCGAAGGCGAAGAATGCCGCCCGCCGCCGCGGTGCCTGGTCGGCCTCGAGACTTGCGGTGTCGGCATCAACCTGCCACCGGTCCGGACCTACTGGCGGCAGACCGGCGTCAACTGATGGCAATGCACCCGGCCGCCGCAGCGGCCGGGTGCCACGCCGGAGAATCCGAATGAACACGGTTCAGGAACAGCACGGCCTCACCCTGATCGAACTGGTCATCGTCATGATGATCATCGGCATCCTGGCCGCGGTGGCGATACCCTCGTACCGCAACTACGTGTTGCGCAGCCAGCGCTCGGATGCGAAGGACGCACTGCTCGCGCTCGCGACGCAGCAGGAAAAGTTCTATCTGCAGTGCAATGCCTATGCAACCGGGTTCGCGGCGGCGCCCGACTGCGCGGCGGGAGACCTGCAGGCCGCCGATGCCAGCAAGAACGGCTGGTACGATCTCGCGGTCGATGCAGCCGATGCAACGAGTTACACGCTCTCCGCCGAAGCCGCAGCAGGTGGCAACCAGTTCGGCGACGAGGCCTGCCGCATTTACCGCATCAACGAGCGCGGCATCCGCACCGCCGTGGATGCTGGCGGCGCGGACAATACGGCCGAATGCTGGCGCTAGGACACTAGCGCAGTTGCGGCCGACCGGACCAGACCGGCCTCAAGGCAGGCTTGCCCGCCGCAACCGCGAGATCGGCATCGATCCACAGGTCCCCGACCGCCAGCAGCCGCGTTCCCACGCATAGCAACGGCATTCGCTCGCGCATCCACGGCACGATGCCCGCCTCCTGGCACAGTTTCTTGAGGCGCTTGCGCGGCCGTCCGGGATGCGGCCGGAGCGATTCCCCGCCTGCGCGGAAGCGGATCACGATCTCGCGCGCCTGATCCGGATCGATCCCGCCCTGATCGCTGCTGGCAAGCGCGATGCGCCCCAGCCCGCCTCCGAGCTCGACGCCCTCCGCCGCTTGCGGATCGAAGCGCAGGTCCCGGGCCGGTGGATCCTGCAGCGGACGCATCGCATAGAGCCGATCCCGGTAGCGCCGCAGCTCCCCCGACTCCCAGCGCACCACGGGTTCCGCATCGGCACGCGCCTCGATCAGCTCACCGAGGATGCTCTCGAGGCGCGCGGCGGACGGCGCGCCGAGCCCCTGCGCGCGGATCCACCAGCGCAGCAGGTTTACTTTCCGCTCCTGCGGCAGCGCCCGAATGCCAGCGATGGCAAGCCTGCCATCGTCGATGAGCCCCGCCGCATCGGATTCCGCAAGCGCCGCCAGCAGGCGCGCCGCTTGCGCGAGATGGCTGGCAC
>JBAQWM010000278.1:0-1961 GCA_049298915.1 Steroidobacteraceae bacterium
CGGTCACCGCGCGCCGTCACGACGACGCCGCCGGCGAGTCCGGGGCAACGCTTCAAGGCCCGCAAGGCATGTTCGAGCAGACTGCGTCCGGATACGCGCAGATACGGCTTGGGTACGCTGCCGCCGAATCGCGTCGAGGCGCCGGCAGCGGGTATCACGAACCAGATGCGCTCGGGCACCGGGAATTCAGGGCGTCGTGGCGGCCTGGATCGTGCTCGGATCCTGCTGACCGACAGTGGGTGCCCGGTGCGGCGAGTCCACGACCTGGTAGAAAGTCTCGGTCACCGTGATCATCCCGAGATCATGCCGGGCCCGCTCCTCCAGCGCCGTCAATCCCTGCTTGAGATCCGAGACCTCGGCCTTCAACTGCGCGTTGCGCACAGACAGGAGCGTATTTTCCGCACGCTGGGTATCCACCGCCGCCCCGAGATACCAGACCTCGCGCATGCCCTCGTCCGACAGCCACAGCCGGTACTGCAAGAGCGCGAGCACCGCGACCAGGCCGGCAAGTAGCATTTTCATGGGTTCAGGAGACTAGCACGGATCAGCTCGGCTTGACCGGAAAGGCTTCGCGGCCGGCGTAGCGCGCACGCGCGCCGAGCTCGCGCTCGATCCGGAGCAACTGGTTGTACTTCGCCACGCGGTCGGATCGCGACAGCGAGCCGGTCTTGATCTGCGTCGCCGTGGTGCCGACAGCGATATCGGCGATGGTCGTGTCCTCGGTTTCTCCGGAGCGGTGCGAAATGACCGCGGCATAGCCCGCCCGCGCCGCCATATCGATGGCAGACAGCGTCTCGGTCAGCGTGCCGATCTGGTTGGGCTTGATCAGGATTGCGTTCGCCACGTCCTCCGCGATGCCGCGCGCCAGGATTTCGGTATTGGTCACGAACAGGTCATCGCCGACCAGCTGGATCTTGCTGCCGAGACGCCGGGTGAGCCCGGCCCAGCCCTCCCAGTCGGACTCAGCCATGCCGTCCTCGATCGTTACGATCGGATAGCGCGCGCAGAGTGCAGCCAGGTACTCGGTGAACTGCGCAGCCGTGAATCGCCGGCCTTCGGATTCCAGCAGATAGACGCCATCCCGGCAGAATTCGCTGCTCGCGACATCGAGCCCGAGCCACGCGTCCTGCCCGGCCCGGTATCCCGCAGCATCGATCGCCTCGAGTATCAGCCCGAGCGCCGCCTCGTTCGACGCCAGGTCCGGCGCGAAGCCGCCTTCGTCACCCACCGCCGTGGATAGATCGCGCTCGTGCAGCAGCTGGCGCAGGCGCTGGAATACCTCGGCGCCGCAACGCAGTGCCTCGGAGAAGCTTGGAAGACCGGCGGGCACCACCATGAATTCCTGGATGTCCAGGCTGTTGTCCGCATGCACGCCGCCATTGATGATGTTCATCATCGGCACCGGCATCACGACCGCGTCATCGCCGCCCAGATAGCGATAGAGCGGCAGCTTCTGCGATTGCGCGGCCGCCCGCGCGGCCGCCAGCGATACCGCAAGCATGGCGTTCGCCCCGAGGCGCGACTTGTTGTCGGTGCCGTCGACTTCCAGCATGCGCCGGTCGATGCCAGCCTGGTCCTCAGCCTCGCGTCCGACCAGGGCGTCGCGCAGCTCCTGATTGACATGACCGACGGCATTCAGCACGCCCTTGCCGAGGTAGCGCAGCGGATCGCCGTCGCGCAGCTCCACGGCCTCGCGCGTGCCGGTCGAGGCGCCGGAGGGAACCGCGGCGCGGCCGATGGTGCCGTCCCCCAGTTCCACATCCGCCTCGACCGTCGGATTGCCGCGCGAATCGATGATCTCGCGCCCGCGGATGTCCACGATGCGCATCAGCCGGAGTCCTCGGCGAAGGGCCGCGATTTCGCCGCCCTGTCGACTTCAACCAGTGTCTCAAGCAATTCACGCATGCGATTGAGTGGCCACGCATTTGGACCGTCAGAAAGTGCGCGCTCCGGGTCGGGGT
>JBAQWM010000279.1:0-2861 GCA_049298915.1 Steroidobacteraceae bacterium
CGAACACCGGCTGCGCGGCCAGGCGCGCTTCGTCGACGACCACACACTGGAAGTGAGTGGCGACACGCGCGTGGTGGCCTCACGCATCGTCATCGCCACCGGCTCGCGGCCCGTGGTGCCCGAGGCGTGGCGGCGCGAGCTGGGCGAGCGGCTGATCGTCAACGACGATGTGTTCGACTGGGCCACGCTGCCACGCTCGGTGGCGGTGGTGGGCGCCGGCGTGATCGGGCTGGAGCTGGCGCAAGCACTGCACCGCCTGGGCGTGCGGGTTCGGCTGTATGGGCGCAGCGAGCGCATCGGGCCGCTCACCGACCCGGCGTTGCAGGAACTGGCGCGCGAGGTGTTCGCGCGCGAGTTGCCGATGACGTTGCCGGTGCCGAACCTGAACCTATCGCGTGATGGCGACGGCGTGCGCATTCGCTGCACGACCCCGAATGGCCAAAACCACGAAGAACATTTCGAGTGGCTGCTCTGCGCCACCGGCCGGCGCCCGAATGTCGGCGCGCTCGGCCTGGCCGCGACTACGCTGCCACTGGACCCCGCCGGCGTGCCGGTGTTCGATCGCCGCACCGGCCAGATCGGCAGCAGCCCGGTTTTCATCGCCGGCGACGTGCTCGACGACCGTCCCCTGCTGCACGAAGCCGCCGACGAAGGCCGCATCGCCGGCGACAACGCGGGGCGTTTCCCGGACGTGCGGGTGCGCCCGCGCCGCACCCCGCTGGCGGTGGTGTTCAGCGAACCGCAGATCATGCTGGCCGGCGCCAGCCACGCCGAACTGCGCAGCAGCAGCATCGCCTTCGAGGCCGGCAGCGTGTCGTTCGAAGACCAGGGTCGCAGCCGCGTGATGGGCCGCAACCAGGGCGCCTTGCAGGTGTACGGTGAGAGAAGCAGCGGGCGTTTTCTGGGCGCCGAGATGATCGGCCCGGCGGCCGAGCACATCGGCCACCTGCTGGCCTGGTCGGTGCAGCGTGGCGACACGGTGCAGCAGATGCTCGACAGCCCGTTCTACCACCCGGTGATCGAAGAAGGCCTGCGCACTGCGCTGCGCCACCTGCAGCGCGCATTGCGCATGGGGCCGGTGCCGGTGGAGCGGTGCCTGGATTGCGGGCCAGGGGCCTGAGGTTCGTGAAGGCGCTACCCGCGCTGCTCGCCCACGGTCAAACTCTGATTGACACCTCCGGACGAATCCGAAACACTCGGCCGCGATGCCCGGTTCGTCTGCCCCCCGCCACACGGAGCAACGGTGATCCGCCTCAAGATCGTCTCGGGAAGTCGCAGGGGCACCACCGTGAGCTACGGCCGGGGGCCAGTGCGGGTCGGCCGCAGCGCCAGCGCCGAGCTCCGCTTCGCCGACACGCAGGACCCGGTCGTTTCCAGCCACCACGCGCAGATCCTCTTCGAACACGGCGTCTACGTCCTGGTTGACACCGGCTCGACCAACGGCACCCTGCTCAACGGCCGCAAGATCACCAAACACGAACTCAAGTCGGGCGACCGGCTGCGCTTCGGCTTCCCCGGCGGGCCCGAGGCAGACGTCGAGATCGACGCGGCAAAAACCCCCTCCGCGCGGGGCAGTGCGGTGACCGACACCATCGCCGGCGCGCCTAAGGGTTCGCACCCGGTCTACGACGCCAAGCAGGACGCGGCGCGAATGGCCAGCGTCCTGAAATCGGGTGCAGAAGATACCAGCGCGTTCCGGATGGCCGACGAGGTAGCGCACGAAGTCGCCGAACGCCGAGCCAAAGTGGGTGGCCAGAGCTCAGGTGACACCGTGCAAATCCTGGCCCGGGGGATGAACCAGGTCACCGAGCAGGTCAGGAGCCGGACCAAGAGCAAATGGGTCAAGGTCATCGCCGGCGTGGGCGGCGGCGCGCTGGTGGTCGTCAGCCTGCTGGCCGTGGTGATCTTCTACCAGCAGCGGCAGATCAACCAGCTGGTTGACGCCAAGACCGCCATCGACGGCCAGATCCATTCCCTCCAGCAACGGATGCAATCCGAGACCGACTCGGCGCGTCTGGCGGAAATGGAAGACAGGCTCGCCGCGCTGACCGGCTCGGCCCAGACCACGCTCGAAGAATTGCAGCGCAAGGACGAGGCGCGCGCGGCGCAGCTCTCGGCCGGCGGCGATGAACTCGATCGCGAGATCCGCAAGATCCTCGTCAAGTTCAACGCCTCGACCTACGCCATCCCGCCGATCTTCCGCGAGCGGCTGCAGCACCATATCGATGAACTGACTTCGGCCGGGAATCTCAAGTTCATGTACGGCCGCAAGCAGCACTACTGGCCAGTGATCACCAAGGACTTCGGCGCCCTCGGCCTGCCCGAAGAGATGGCCTATATCGCCTGGGTCGAATCGGGCTTCGACCCCAACGCCAAGAGCGGGGCTGGCGCCATGGGGCTCTGGCAGATGACGAGCACAACCGCGCAATCACTTGGGCTCACTGTGAACGGCACCGTGGATGAGCGCCTTGACCCCGACAAGCAAACCAAGGCCGCCGCCTCATACCTGGCGAACCTCCTCTCGGAATTCGGCGAAGATTCGTTCATGCTCGTCTTGGCGAGTTACAACCGGGGCGAGAATGGTGTGAGGCGGGCGCTGCGCCAGGTGGCCCGCGATCCCGGTGGCTTCCGCAAGGACAAGCGCGACTTCTGGCACCTCTACCGGCTCAAGCTTCTGCCCGAGGAGACCCGCGAGTACGTTCCGCGAGTGCTGGCGGCGGCGATCATCTGCAACAACCCGCACAAGTACGGGCTGGGCAACTAGCTAGCGGTCTCGGGTCCAGGCGGATCAGCAGTCTATGAGCCGGGAGCTTCTTCAGCCAGCGTCGCAGCGCGCCGCGTGATTGCAATCACTGCGAGAT
>JBAQWM010000280.1:0-6059 GCA_049298915.1 Steroidobacteraceae bacterium
CGACAGGAAACGCCGCAGCGACTCGGCCCGCTCCGCGACGAGGGCGAGATTATGTGCAAGCTCCTCGCGCTCGTCCTTGTCCGGCGACCCGGCCGCGAGCGCGTCGCGGCTCGTCTCGATGACCGACTTGATCGGTGCCAGCGAGTTGTTGAGCTCGTGCCAGATCACGCGGATCAGGCGGCGCCACGCCCGGCGCTCCTCCTCCCGCAGCGCCTGGCTCAAGTCCGTGACGACCAGCAACCGGAATTCCACGCCCGCCTCGCGGAAAGTCTCGCGCATGATCTGCCAGCGGCTGCTTCGTCCCGGAAAGTTGTGCGACTCGGTGCTCACGCGCGTGCCAGTCAGCAGGCCGGATAATCCGGCTTCTGGAGCAGACACGCCGATCAGCGCATCCGGATGCCGGCGCAGCAGTTCACCGGCCGCGCGGTTCGCGAGCCGGATCCGATCGTCACCGTCGAAAGCGAGCACCGCGACATCGATCTCCGCCAGCACCTTATTGAGGAGCGCCGAGGCCTCGAGCGCCTCGAAGCGCTGCGAGCGCAGGGTTGCACCGAGCCGGTTCGACTCCAGTACGACATCGCCGAGCGCGTCGTTTTTCTTCGCGTGGCGGCCGCGAATCGCGTAGTCGCCGCCGCGCAGCGCTTCCAGCAGGTTGGCGATCGAGCGCAGCGGCTCGACAGTTGCGCGATAGACGGCTATCGCGAATCCGATCCAGACGCCGAGAATCATGACGACGATCAGCCGGTGCACGGAGTCGGGGATCGGGGCATCGCGCAGCAGGATGAGTGCCAGCAGGATTGCCGGCAGCCCCCCGGCGAGCGCCAGCAGCACGATGCGGACCTGAAACGGCAGGCCCGCGCGGCGCATCACGGGCCGGGTCCGAAGCGGCTTGCGCGTTTCCGATTGCGGCGTCACGGCGCCGGAGTTTGCGCGTTCGCAGCGCATCGCGCCAGTTGCGGCGCCCTACAATTCATCCGGCTTGAGGCCGAGCTTCTCCAGGCGCCGGTACATTGCGCTGCGTGAGAGCCCGAGCGCTTCCGCTGCGGCAGGTACGCTCCCGCCATTGCGCTTGATCGCGGAGCGGACCAACGCGCGCTCGGCGTCTTCGAGGCTCATCTCTTCGAGCGCTGGCGGACCGGTGCGTCCTGCTGAAAGCCTCAGATCCGCCACTCCAACCTCGGAGTGCGTGGTTAGCAACAGGCTGCGCTCGACCACGCTGTTGAGTTCGCGCACGTTGCCTGGCCAGTTGTATTGCTGCAAAGCCGCGACCGCACCTGCATCGAAGCCCCGCACAATGCGGCCGTACTGCGCCGCCTTGCGCCCGAGTGTCGCAGTCGCCAGTTCCAGTATTTCTTCGCGACGTTCGCGCAGCGGCGGCAGATGGATTTCGACGGTGTTGATCCGAAACAGCAGGTCCTCCCGGAACCGGCCATCCGCGATCATCTCGGCCAGCTGCGCATTGGTTGCCGAGACCACGCGCACATCGGCGCGTTGCGTCCGCGATGAGCCGACCCGCTCGAATTCGCCGGTCTCAAGCGAACGCAGCAATCGAGCCTGCTGCGCCGGGGGCACGTTTCCGATCTCGTCCAGAAACAGCGTGCCGCCATCGGCGAGCTCGAAGCGGCCGGTACGGTCTGATTTTGCGTCGGTGAAAGCGCCCTTTACATGGCCGAACATCTCGCTCTCGAACACGGTCTCCGGCAAACCGCCCGCATTCACCGAAATAAAGGATTTCTCGGCCCGGCCCGACCAGTCGTGAATCAGGCGCGCGAGCAGGCTCTTGCCGGTGCCGGGCTCGCCGGTGATCAGCACGCTCGCATCGGACGGCGCGACCTGGCGCGCGAGGTGCACGACTTCCTGCATCGGCCGCGAGCTCGCGATCAGTTTCGCGCCGTCGCTGGCTCGCAAGATCGCATTCTCATCCGCGAGCCGCCGACCGCGCTGGCGTGCTTCGGCCAGCTTCACCTGGTTTGCGAGCAGGCTGAGCAGCCGCTGGTTGTTCCAGGGCTTCTCGAGGAAGTCGTTGGCCCCGTGGCGCATCGCGCGCACCGCCACCTCGACGGTCGCCCAGGCCGTCATCACGACGACCGGGAGCTCCGGGTGCAGCTGGTGCAGTTGCTCGACCAGCGCCAGGCCTTCCTCTCCCGAGGTGGTGTCGCGCGTGTAGTTGAGATCGACCAGCGCGACGTCCACGTGTTCGCGCGCGACGATGTCGAGTATGCCCGCGGGCGATGTGGCCGTCGCGATGTCGTACCCCTCGCGCTTCAGCAGCAGCTTCAGCGCCGAGAGGATGTCCGCCTGGTCATCCGCTATGAGTATCCGCGGTTGCATCAGGCGAGATCGTGCACGGCCCTCACTCGTAGCGCAATGCCACTGCTGGATCGACCTGGAGCGCCCGACGGGTTGGCGTAAGCGTTGCCGCCACGGCCACTACGATCATGGTCAGCAGCACCAGGGAGTAGATCACCCCATCGAATGGGCCTTCTTTCAGAATGTCGCCGAGCCCCCGGCCCATCACCGGCAGCAGGGCCATGCCCACCGCGATGCCGATCAACACCTGGGTGCCGCTCGCCCTCACGATCAGTTTCAGTATCCGGCGATTGTCTGCGCCGAGCGCACGGCGCACGCCGATTTCGCGCGTGCGCTGCCCGACGTGGAACGCCAGTACGCCAAACAGGCCGGCCGCCGCCAGTACCAGCGCGACGCCCGCGAACACGGCGAACATTGTACCGACGATGCGGTATCCGGCGTTCTGGATCGCGCGCGCCTCATCGTGCATGCGCACCCAGTACAACGCGAGGTCCGGGTCGGTCTGCGACAATGCGGTGCGCACCTGGCCGATCAATGCCCGCGGATCGCCATCACCGCGCACCGCGATGCTCATGAACCTCTCGGGCGACTGACTCAGGCTCTCGTAGTAAGTCGAGTCGATCGTCCCGTCGTTATCGTGCACCACGTCCGGAACGACGCCGACAACGGTCTTCCAGCCCTCGTCCGGCTCGATGTCGGAACGGATGCGGGCGCCGATCGGCGACGAGTCCGGCCACATCTGCTTCGCCATCGTCTCGTTTATGACGATGGCCGGCAGGGAATCGGCGCTGTCGCGGCTGTCCAGCGGCCGCCCCTCGCGCGCGGGGAGCCGGAAGGCCTCGAAGAACGACGGGCTGACCTGGACGTTCTTCACGAACGGCTTGGTCCGCGTGTCGCCGTAGTCGCGCCCTTCTATCGAAACCGGCCCGTCGCCGGTCCCCGTTCCGGGCAACGAGGTCGCAACTGCCGCGGCTTTGATGCCGGGTTGGGAACGAATTCTTTCGACCAGGGTTTCCCAGAACCGCACTTGTTCTTCGTCGTTGACATAGGTTCCGGCTGTCAGTCCAACCCGCGCGGTCATGACGTCACCGGTCTCGACGCCGATATCGCTCGACGTCGCCTGCAACACGCTCTTCGTCAGCATCGCCGCGGTCCCGAGCAACACGCAGGCAAGCGCGACTTCGAATACAACGAGGCCCCAGGTGATCCTGCCGATCGCGAGCCCGGTGCCGGTGCGGCCGCCGTCGCGGAGTAATGCATCGAGCGAAGGGCGCGAAGCGCGAAGCGCCGCAGGCAGGCCGGCGATGATGGTCGACAGCAGTGCTGCGCTGACCGCGACGACCACGACGCGATAGTCGATCTCGAACACCCACCAGGCCGGGTTGTCTTCCATCAGCCGCGCCATCGCAATCTGCATGCCGTCGAGCGCGATGGAGCCGAGCAGCAGGCCGAGCAGGGTCGCGAGCGCACTGATGACGAGCCCCTCCGCCAGCATATGCATCACCAACCGGCCGCGGGATGCGCCGAGCGCGGAGCGAACGGTCGTCTCGCGCACACGATAGGCCGAGCGCGCCAGCAGCAGGTTCGACACGTTTGCGCAGGCGATCAGGAGCACGAAGCCGACCGCGACAAGCAGCGTCCAGACCAGCTGTGCACCCTCATCGCCGATGAACCCGGCGGCGAACGGCTTGATCTCAAAGCGGCCGTTCCATACATCCCGCGGGACCATGGTCTTGATCCGCGCCGCGACCGGCGCCAGTTCCTGTTGCGCGAGCTCGGGGCTGCCGCCTGCGCGCAGGCGTCCAATTACGGTAACGGTGACCGCCGTCAGGCGATCGATCCGCGCCGGATCCTGCTGGTTCGCCACCCACAGATCCGCGGTGCTCGGGAAGGTGAAGCCCCTGGGCATGATGCCGATGACCTCGGCGGGGTTGCCGTTCACGCGCACAACACGCCCGATCACCGACGGGTCAGCATCGAATCGCTCGCCCCACAGATTGTGGCTGAGGACGACCACCGGTGTCGCGCCCTCGATCGTGTCGCGCGGGAGGATTGTGCGACCTAGCTCAGGCGCGACGCCGGCGACGTCAAAAATGGTGCCGTCGGAAAAGCCGCCGTCATAACGCTCCGCCTGACCGTCGCCGGTCAGATAGGCGGTGCCGAGGTACACGGATCCGATGGACTCGAATTGTGTCTGCACATCGCGGATCAACCGGAAATCATGCGGCGGCATCGCGTCGTCGTAGTCGTCCGGCGCCTGGCCTTCCAGGCTCACGATCGTATAAAGACGATCTCCCTGCGGGTACGGTGCCGGTTTCAGCATCAGCGTGTCCGCCACGCCGTACATGAAAATCACCGCCCCGAGCCCGAGGCCCAGCACGCCGACCGCGAGCGCCGTAAATGCCGGCGCCCGCGCGAGGCCCGCGACCGCCGCCTTCACTTCTTCGATGAATCCGCGCATGTGGTTCCCCTCAGGCCTTGGCCGCACGACGCGATGACAGGTCGATCAACGTGTTTTCGTCCACCACGCGACCGTCGAACAGCTGGATCTTTCGGTCCGCGTAATCCGCGTAGCGCGGGTCGTGCGTGACCATGCAGATCGTCGAGCCTTCGCGATGCAGTTCGCGCAGCAGGTTCATCACCGCTTCGCCATTCCTCGAGTCGAGGTTGCCGGTCGGCTCGTCGGCCAGCAGAATCGAGGGCCTGCCGGCAAGCGCGCGGGCGACCGCGACGCGCTGCTGCTGGCCGCCGGAGAGCTGCGCCGGGTGATGATTGACGCGGTGCGACATTCCGACGCGCTCCAGCGCATGCAATGCCGCCTTGCGGCGTTCGTCCGCAGCCATGCCCCGGCGGTAGGTCAGCGGCAATTCAACGTTCTGCAGGACGGTAAGATCGCCGATCAGGTTGAAGGCCTGGAAGATGAAGCCGATGCGTTCGTTACGGACTTTGGCCCGTGCCGCAGGCGCCAGCGTCGTGACATCATCACCGCCCAGCAGGTAACGCCCCTCGGTCGGCGTGTCGAGCAGGCCGAGAATCGCCAGCAGCGTCGACTTGCCGCAGCCGGATGGACCGGAGATCGAAAGGAAATCGCCCTTGCCGACGTCCAGGTGGATGCCGTCGAGGGCGTGGGTCTCGAGGTCGTCGGTGTAGAACACCTTGGTCACGCCCTCGAGCCGGATCATGGCTTGCTGCTGCATGTTGTCAGTACTCCGTTGTTGTCAGTCGATGACCAGTCGGTCCTTGCCCGACCATTGCGTGGTATCCGCAAGCGCCACGATGTCGCCGGGCTCCAGGCCCTCGAGCACGACGATCTGGTTCACGGAAGCTTTCCCGAACTTCACGGGCACGCGCTCGGCGACGCGCTCGCCTGGGCGCGCGCGGAATACGGTCGTGGTGGACTCGGACTGCGCGCCGACCGGGCGGCCGACGAAACGCACGTTGTCCAGGGTCTCGATCGCGATCGTGCCGTCGACCGAGAGATCGGCGCGCGCCTGCGAAGGCAGGGCTTCGTCGAAATCGACCTCGACCCGCACCGCGCCGGCGACGACCGTCGGGTCCACGCGCACCACACGCCCGCGCACGATGCGATCGCGCATATCGATGCTCGCGGGCAGGCCCGCGGCCAGATCGCGCGCGTCGAGCTCGGGGATGCGCAGCTCCGCGTAGAGCGTGTCGGGCTTCGCTACGCGGGCCACATTCGCGCCCGGGGCGAGCTGCTGGCCTTCCTGCACCGGCACGCCCTGCACGAC
>JBAQWM010000281.1:0-4292 GCA_049298915.1 Steroidobacteraceae bacterium
ATCCAAAGGGATTGAATGCACTCTCGACTATCGGCAGCAGCGCCAGATCGCCAGGCAGGCCGCGCGCCTCGACCTCGTCGACGATGTAATGCAGGTAACGCTGGGCCCGGCCGATGGTGCGGGCGAGGTAGTCGGAGTTGCGCTGCATCCAGGCGATCTCGGACTGCACGCGGCGATGATCGGAGTCGGGCAGCTCGAGATTTCTCCGGATCCGGTCGAAGACGTCGCCATGGATGATGGGTTCGGGCGGGCCTGCATCGTCGATCGGCGCGCTGTGCTCGGGCACCGGCAGGGCCGGCGGCAACTGGGGCTCTTCCAGCAGCAATTCTTCATGCAGCAAGTCTGCGGCCGGGTCATTCACGATCACCTTATCGGGCAGCGAAACGCCGCTGTCGGCCGGGACACCCGCGCAGCCGGCCACGCAGCATGCCGACACGGCGATGGCAGCGATACGGATCAGCACCGATTGCAGCGCGGTCTTCAAAATCTGTCCTTCCAGCTCCGGAGTTCGGCGAATACGGCGACTGGGGTCGGCAACGCCTTGCCGGCATGGCTTTCGGCCGATGATCGGACATTGTCCACACGGCTGCGCAGGAATGGATTGACGCGTTTCTCAAGCCCGATCGTCGAGGGCAATGTGGGCGTGCCCGCAGCCCTCCGGGCCTGTGCCCGGCGGGCATAATCCGGGATTTCAGGATTTTGCGACTCGACAGTCATGGCAAAGCGAAGATTGGCGACAGTGTATTCATGCCCGCAGTAAACGGCGGTCGAATCCGGGAGAACCGCCAGCGTATCAAGTGAAGCCAGCAGCTGCCCGGCCGTGCCCTCGAACAGGCGCCCGCAGCCCGCACTGAACAGCGTGTCGCCGCAGAACACCGCGTCGTGGCCGAAGTAGGCGATGTGGCCCGCCGTGTGGCCTGGCACGTCGATGACCTCGAATTCCAGGCCGAGCGAAGACAGCCGGGCGCGATCGCCCCCGGCAAGCCGCCGAACCTCGACCGGCAGGCGCTCGCGTGCCGGCCCGAAGACGTCCGCGCCCGTCGCGGCAACCAGCTGCGCGGTCCCGCCCACATGGTCGGCATGATGGTGCGTCAACAGGATCGCGTCCAGCCGCAGCTGCCTCGACCCGAGTTCCCGCAGTACCGGTTCCGCGTCACCCGGATCCACGACCGCCACGCGATTTGCCGCATCCGGAGCCGCAAGCAGCCAGATGTAATTGTCCGTGAATGCCGGTATCGGCCTGATTTCGAGCATGCCCATCGATTCCCGGTCGCTGTGGCCGTTGCGGAGACGGGCAATATTAGTATGCTCTCGGCATGAATGTGCAGCGCGGGGCGCGGGACGAGTGGCTGGCGGGGCCGCTCGGCCAGATATTGCTCGAGCAGGAGCGCGAGCGTGTCCGCAGTTCGCTCGAATGCGCATTCGGGCTGTATTGCGTGCAGCTCGGCGGCTGGGGCGAGCCCGACGCGTTCCTGGCGCTGGCGCGCACGCGCCGCACGGCGCTCATCGCGACGCATGAGGAGCCGGGCGCATCGCTGATTGCGGAGCCCGCGGCGCTGCCGCTGCAATCCGACAGCGTCGACGTGATGCTGCTGCCTCATACGCTCGAGTTTGAACCCGACCCGCATGAGGTCCTGCGTGAAGCCGGTCGTGTGCTGAGGGGCGAGGGCGAACTGCTGGCGCTCGGATTTGAACCGCTGGGCAGCTGGTCGCTGCGCGATGCATTCACAACCGGCGGATGCCCGCCGGGAATGCGGCGCACGATTTCAGAGGGCCGCCTGGCCGACTGGCTGAAGCTGCTGGGCTTCGAGGTGGGACCTGCGGAGCGATATCTCTATGTGCCTCCGCTGCGCGGGCTCTACACCGGTCAGGCGCGCAGCTGGCTCGAGCGCATCGGTCGCCGCGCGTGGCCCCGGCTGTCCGGCGCCTATCTGCTGCACGCGCGCAAGCGCGTGCATTCGATGACGCCGGTGCGTCTGCGCAGCCGCCTGCGCACGGCGGTGATCGGCGTCGCCGAACCTGCCGCGCGGCGCGCCTCTTGACCCAGGTCGAGATCTTCACGGACGGCGCCTGCCGCGGCAATCCGGGTCCGGGCGGGTGGGGCGCAGTCCTGCGAGCGCGCGGACGCGAGCGCGAAATCTATGGCGGCGAGCAGGCGACGACCAACAATCGCATGGAAATGACGGCTGCAATACGCGCTCTCGAGGCACTCAAGGGGCGCTGCAAGGTCGAGCTTTACACCGACTCGCAATACCTGCGGCAGGGTGTCACTGAGTGGCTCGGGAACTGGAAGCAGCGCGGTTGGCGCACCGCGGACCGCAAGCCGGTCAAGAATCAGGACCTGTGGATGCGGCTGGATGAGCTCTCTTCGATGCACGACATCGCGTGGCACTGGGTGCGCGGCCACGACGGTCATCCGGAAAATGAACGCGCCGACAGCCTGGCGAACCGGGGCATCGACGAATACGGCTAGCCCGCTCTGGTATCCTTGCGCATCGTGCGCCAAATCGTGCTTGACACTGAAACGACGGGGCTCGAAGTCTCGGAAGGGCACCGCGTCATCGAGATCGGCTGCGTGGAGCTGCTCCACCGACGACCGAGCGGGCGCACCTGGCATCGCTACCTGAAACCGGATCGCGAAATCGATGCGGCGGCGCTGGCCGTGCACGGCATCACCGGCGCATTCCTCGCGGCGCAGCCGGGTTTCGCCGAGATCGCGGGCGAGTTCCTGGAATTCATCGCCGGCGCCGAACTGGTCATCCACAATGCGCCATTCGATGTCGGCTTCCTGGACGCCGAACTCGCCCGGGTCAGCGCTGGCAGCACGATTGCGGAACACTGCTCGGTGCTCGATACGCTGGCGCTGGCGCGCAGGATGCATCCCGGCCAGCGCAACAGCCTCGACGCGCTCTGCAAGCGCTACGGCGTCGACAATTCGCGGCGCGAGCTGCACGGCGCCCTGCTGGATGCGCGGATCCTGGCCGACGTCTATCTCGCGATGAGCGGCGGGCAGGCGGCGCTCGGGCTCGACGCTGAAGCTGCCGCAGGTCCCGCACGCGCGGCCGGCCGGCGAATTGCGCGCGGCGCTGTGCGGATTCCGGTCATCCGCGCGAACTCCGGCGAGATCGCCGCGCACGAGCAGCTCCTCGACGGCATCGAGCGCTCGAGCGGCGGTCATGCATTGTTTCGCGCCGGCCGCTGGGACAACGGGAAGAATCGGTGACAATCACGTACGCAGAAGCGTTCCAGCGCAATTTCCTGGGTCACGCGCCCCACTGGTACAAGTTGCTGATCATCGGCTGCCTGGTCGCGAATCCGCTGCTGCTGGCATTGACCGGACCCGTCTTCACCAGCTGGGTGATGCTGCTCGAGTTCATCGTGACGCTGACGATGGCGCTGCGCTGCTATCCGCTGCAGCCTGGCGGCCTGATCGCGCTGGAGGCCGCGCTGCTCGGACTCGTGACGCCTGCGGGCATCACGCAGGAAATCGAGACCGGGCTGCCGGTCATCCTGCTCCTGATGTTCATGGTTGCCGGCATCTATTTCCTGCGCGAGATGCTCGTCTTCACTTTCACCAGGCTGCTGGTGCATATCCGCTCCAAGACTGCGGTCGCGTTCCTGTTCTCGGCGATCGGTGCGCTGCTGTCGGCATTCCTCGATGCGCTGACGGTGCTGGCGGTGATCATCACGGTCGCGTCCGGCTTCTATGCGGTCTACCACCGCGTCGCATCCGGGCTTCCGCACCGCGACCGCGACCACGACTTCAGCGTGGATCACGGGGTGATGGATACCCACCGCTCCGATCTCGAGCAGTTTCGCGGCTATCTGCGGAACCTGATGATGCACGGCGCGGTCGGTACCACGATCGGCGGCGTCTGTACGCTGGTCGGCGAGCCGCAGAACCTGCTGATCGCCAAGGAAGCGGGCTGGGACTTCATCCGCTTCGCGCTCGAAATGGCGCCGGTCACGGTGCCGACCGTCATCGCCGGGCTGCTGACCTGCGTGCTGGTCGAGAAGTTGCGCTGGTTCGGCTATGGCGAGCAGATGCCGGTCGCGGTGCGCGGAGTCCTCAAGGCATTCGACGCCGAGGAATCCTCGGAGATGAACGCGACCCATCGCCAGGTCATCGCGGTGCAGGCGGTGGTCGCCGTGATCCTGGTCGGCGCGCTGGCCCTGCATATAGCCGAGGTGGGCATCATCGGGCTGATGGTCATCGTGCTCGCGACCGCATTCACCGGCGTGGTGGAGGAAAACCGGCTCGGCAAGGCATTCGAGGCGGCGCTGCCCTTCAC
>JBAQWM010000282.1:0-5528 GCA_049298915.1 Steroidobacteraceae bacterium
AGCAATGCCGGATGAGCCTTCGATTCCAGGACCATGCGCGCCGCGCCCAGCATCGTCTGCGCCGCCAGCAATGTAGAGACATCGCGGGGAATGCCGAGTTTCACCCCGGCCTCGGCCAATGACTCGATGACAACGTAAAGGTACGCCGGCCCGCTGGCAGACAGGCCGGTCACGCCATCCATCAGGGTCTCGTCCAGGAAAACTGTCTCGCCGACCGACTTGAATATCTCCTCAGCCGTACGACGGTGCTCAGGGAGCGCATGCCGGCCGCTGCACAATGCCGTCATGCCCGCCCCCAGTACACAAGGCGTATTGGGCATCGCCCGGATCACCGGCACCGGAATCCCCACGCGATCCTCAACGAATCCCGTCGTGACGGAAGCCGCCACGGTGACGAGCAGCTGCTCCGGTCTCAGCACATCGGCGATTTCCTTGATCACCCTGTGCATGTTCTGCGGCTTGACCGCCAGCAGCACGATGTCACGACCCTTGACGAGCTCGCGATTGTCCAGCGTCACCTGGATGCCAAGCCGCTCGCGCACGCGCGTCTCTGAGGCACCATGGCCGACACTGCCTGCGATATCCGCGCTTCGGAGTTCGCTCTGCTTCAGCAATCTCGTCACCAGTGCTTCACCCAGTTTGCCGACGCCGATGACGGCCAGCTTTTTCCCCTTGAGCACGACATACTCCCCTGGTTGATGGTTGAAGGCCGGTCAGCCGGCAGCGCCAGCACTTCCGCATCGTCCCCGTCCTTTGGCACAAGAGCAAGCTCCACCACCTCCTCCCTGGCCTTTCGCACAAGTGGCAGGATCGAAATCCTATAATCTCTGCCCAGATGAGCGAGAAATCGACACCCCGGACCGATCTGATGACGCGTGCGCGGCGCATCGTCATCAAGCTTGGAACCGCGACCCTCACGCGTGACGACGGTGCGATAGCCCTCAGCCGCTTCTACTCGTTTGTCGAGTCGATCGCAGCCTTGCGGGCTCAAGGTCGCCAGGTGCTCGTTGTTTCGTCCGGTGCAGTTGGCCTCGGCGCCGAACGCCTGCGCTTCAAACGTTCGCAGTCGCCGCTACCCGTCAAGCAGGCCCTGGCGGCTGTCGGCCAGGGGCGCCTGATGGCGCTATATTCCGACGCCTTCGACAGGCTGGGGCTGACCTGCGCACAGGTCCTGCTCACCGAGGGCGACTTCTCGGATCGGCGCAGGTACCTCAACCTGAGCCAGACCATCACGACATTGCTCGATCTGGGCGCCATTCCAGTCATCAACGAGAATGACACAGTGTCGACCAGTGAACTTGAGCCGAGCGACAGCGAAGGGCATCGCCGCATCAACTTTGGCGATAACGACAAGCTCTCCGCGCTGATTGCCAGCAGGATGGAGGCGGACCTGCTGCTCATACTCACTGACGTCGATGGCCTTCATGCCGGCGACCCGAACGGGCCCGACAAGCCAGAGCTGATTCCCCAGGTTGCCGAGATCACCGAAGACCTCGCGCTGATGGCGGGCGGCGCCAGTTCCGGTCGCGGCGGTATGCGCACAAAGCTCGAGGCTGCGAGAATCGCCACGTTGTCCGGTTGTGCAACGGTCATCGCGAATGGCCGCGCACCCGCCGTCATCGACGACGTGACCGCCGGCCGCGACGTGGGGACCCTCTTTCTGCCACGGCCCGGGCTTTCCGGCAAACGAAGATGGATCGCCTTTGCGAAATCGGTCAATGGCGCGGTCATCGTCAACGACGGCGCATGCAAGGCCATCCTGCATCGCAAAGCCAGTCTGCTGCCGGCTGGTGTTACCGGGGTGCGTGGTGAGTTTGCCCGTGGTGACGTCGTCAGCATTCTCGACGAGTCGGGTCGTGAAGTCGCACGGGCATTGACGAACTTCTCCAGTGCCGAGACGATCGCAGTCTCGGGCCTGAGGACTCACGAGTTTCCGCCATCCGGAAACGATGCCAGGTACGACACCGTCGCGACGCGCGATCACATCGTCGTGCTCGCAAGGGCGCAGGATGACGAGTCCCTCTGACGCCGACCTCAATGAACGCGTGCGCGACTGTGCGCGCCGCGCCAGGCGCGCCTCGCGCGTCCTGGCCGGGCTGTCTGGCGCCGCTCGCCGCGATTTGCTGATGCGCTTCGCGGAGGTCCTGGACGAGCATCGCAGCGGGATTGCAGAGGCCAATTCCACGGACTTCGCGCGCGCCCAGGCGCAGCTCGCGTCCGGCCAGTTATCGCGCGCGATGCTCGATCGGCTGCACCTGACCGGCGAAAAATTCGATGCCGTTGTCGAGGGCGTGCGCCAGGTCGCCAGCCTCGCGGATCCGCTTGGCAGGATCAGCCTCGCCACCGAACTCGACCGGGGTCTCCGCCTCCAGCGCGTGACATGCCCGATCGGCGTCATCGGCGTGATCTTCGAGTCGCGACCCGACGCGCTCGTTCAGATTGCGGCGCTGGCGCTGATGAGCGGCAATGGCGCGCTGCTGAAGGGTGGGAGCGAAGCGCAGCAGACGAACCGGGCGCTCTTTGAAGTACTGTGTCTTGCGCTCGAGCGCTGCGGCCAGCCATCCGACGCGTTTGCGCTGCTCGGCAGCCGCGAGGATGTGCCGGCACTGCTTGCGGCCGAGGGCCTGGTCGACCTGATCATCCCGCGCGGCTCCAACGCCTTCGTGCGCCAGATTCAGCAGAGCACGACGATCCCGGTGCTCGGCCACGCCGAGGGCCTCTGCCATATCTATGTCGATGAGGCTGCCGATCTTTCGATGGCGCGCGCCGTCGCCATGGATTCCAAGGTCACCTACCCGGCCGCCTGCAATGCGGTCGAGACGATCCTGGTGCACAAGGCAGTCGCAGCACGGTTCATTCCGGATTTCGTGAGGGACATGGTCCGTGCCGGCGTCGAGGTTCGTGGCGACCGGCAGGCCTGCGATCTCGCGGGCTCGCCCCCGGTCGTTCCGGCAACCGATGCCGACTGGGCGACGGAATACCTGGACCTGGTGGTCGCACTGCGCGTCGTGTCAACAATTGACGATGCGATCGAGCACATCGCGACCTACGGCTCGGGCCACACCGATTGCATCATCACCGGATCGGCCTCGGCATTCGAGCGTTTTTTCCGCGACGTGAATTCCGCCGGTGTCTACTGGAACGCGTCAACCCGTTTCGCCGATGGCTACCGCTACGGCTTTGGCGCGGAAGTCGGTATTGCGACCGGCAAGCTGCATCCACGCGGTCCGGTCGGCCTCGAGGGGCTCGTGACCTACAAGTACAAGCTCATCGGGGCCGGCCACGTCGTGGCCGATTACGGCGGAGCTACGGGACGGCATTTCACCCACAAGCCCCTGAAGGAATGAATCGTCCAGTGCACCCTGAAATCGTGGAGTGACCCGATGAGCAACCTCATTGCCGCATGCGCCTTCTTTCTGCTGATCCATTTCGGTGTCTCCGGAACGCCGCTGCGTGGCCTGCTGGTGGCCCGCATGGGAGAGCGCCGCTATGTCGGCCTGTTCTCGCTGGCGTCCGTCATCGGCCTCGTCTGGCTCGTCATGGCCTACAGACGCGCGCCCACGCTCGTCCTGTGGGGCGATTGCGCCAGCTTGCAGCCGGCCGCGATGGCATTGATGCTCATCGCAACCCTGTTCGTCGTGATCGGACTGACGACGCCGAACCCCACCATGCTCGGCACACGATCGATGCTCGCCGGGGGTGCGGATGCGGTGCGCGGCATGACCCGCATCACGCGGCATCCGTTCCTCTGGGGCACCGCGCTCTGGGCGCTCGTGCACCTCGTCGTCAACGGCGATCTTGCCTCCCTGGTCGTTTTCGGATCATTGCTGCTGCTGGCAATCGGCGGCACGCCATTGATCGATGCCAGGCAGCGCCAGCGGGTCGGCGATCAATGGCAGGCCTTCGGCCAGGTCACATCCAATATCCCATTCGCTGCGATCGCCGCGGGCAGGAATCGGCTCGGCCCGGCGCTGCGTGAAATCGGCCTGCTGCGGCCGCTCATGGCGCTCGCGGTCTACGCCCTATTGCTCGCCCTTCACGGGCCCCTGTTTGGTGTGCGACTGATCAGCATCACGATTGCGGGCGACGGCTGAGCAGCATAGATGTCGAGTCAGCCGGATCTGCGCAAGCACCGCCTTCGGTGACGACGGACGGCCAAGCAGCGCGAGCATCAGCCCGCTGCTGCCGTATTCAGAGCCGAACGCCAGCAGTTGCTCGCTGGTCCAGCCGTACCACGCGGCATTGCCGGTATCGAATGGCCCGATTGCCTTTTGAGTCTGCTCGCGGATCTCCGCCGTGAGCACCGCACCCAGCCCGTAATTCACCATGTAGCCCGGGCGGCTCGCCAGCTGGACGCGCATCGCCCACCACGGCAGTTCCGGGTGCGGGATGATGCGAAGATACCTGCTGGTGATGTCGGTCCACACGGCATTCGGATCGCCGGCCGGATCGCGCAGCATCCGGATCTCGAACAGCGACCACGCGACATCCAGCACGACGGCTCCGTAGAGCGCGCGCAGCGACATTGCCTCCGGCAGTTCGGTGCCGAGATATTTTCTCTGCCAGGCCGGTTGGTAGACGCTCCACGAGGGCACATTGGCGAAGGCCTCGCTGAAGAGCGTATCCGGCCAGTCGGTGAATGCGGGGCGGTTCCTGATGGCGCTGATGTGAACCGCGTGACCATTCTCGTGCACCAGTTCATTCAGCGAGAACAGGCCGCCCAGCGGATAGCGCCCGACCACGCGCGCGATAGTCGGCTGCCAGGCGCCCTCGACCATGCGCCCGCGCGAGAGAAAATCGGTGTAGGCGAGTGGCGACTTGTCCGGGCGCTCCTCGAGATCGTAGACGACACCGAGCTTCCCGCGATCCGCCCCGAGATCCAGGTAGAAGCGGTCGTTGACCGGCACGAGTTGTGCGGCGGGGATCTTTTCCGCGAGCCTGCGATTGGCCTCCCCGATCGAGTAGCGATAGTCCCAGGGCTCGACCATCGCCGGTCCATTCGCGCGCCGCCAGGCCTCGAGGATCTGCAGCAGCCATTTTTCGACCTCTGCCGTCGTGACACCGATGGCACGCGCCGCGGCGTCCACCTGCGAGCCGTTTCCTGCCGCATCCGCCGCCGCCATCCGGATCATGCGGCGGTAGGGGCTGGCCGCGTCATTCCCGCCGTTCAGCGCCGTCCACATCGGCCGGAAGGCGTCGAAGAGTGCCTTGCGTCGCGCGGGTTCTTCGATGTCGTGCAGGAGCTGCAACGCCGTGCCGCGATCCACGGTGCCGCCTTCAAACTGCAGCGCATTGCCGAACTCCCGAAAACAGCCGACGAGCGCAGCGCGCAGTGCCGCATAGTCGAGTTCATCGCGCGCATCCGCGCATTCTGGCGCTTCTGGGACAGCGGAGGTCGCGGCGCTCGGGTCTTCATAATCCGCGAGTGTCGCGCGCATCGCCGAGACGGCGGCTTGGTCTCCCGGTGAAAGCGCTGTCTGGTCGATTGCCGCGAGTTGCTCGCTCAGGACCCGGTGCGAGTCCTGCTG
>JBAQWM010000283.1:0-5332 GCA_049298915.1 Steroidobacteraceae bacterium
GCCCACGCCGCCGCCGCGGTCTGCAGCCCATGATCGACATGGACGGCGCGCAATCCGAGGCCGGCACTGGCGTCACGCAGGCTGCAGATCGCGTGCAGCAACGCGCTCGAATCGAGCCCGCCGCTGAATGCCACGCAAAAACCTGCTGACTGCCAGCCGGGATCGAGCGCCGACAGCGCAGCGGCCAGGCGCGGTGGACTGAATGCCATTTCAGGCGCCGCCGAATACCCCGAAGCCGCGCAGGCGGCGCTGGCGCTCCTCGAGCAGCACTTCGATCGGCAGCGCCGTGAGCTTCGCAAGCTGGCGTGCGAGCGCCTGCTGCAGCGATTCCGCCATCGACTGCGGTTCGCGATGGGCGCCGCCCATCGGCTCGGGGATGACCTCATCGATCAGCTGGAGCCGGGACAGCCGGCCCGCCGTGATGCCCATGGCCTCGGCTGCGAGTTCACGCCGGTCCGCGCTCTTCCACAGGATCGAGGCGCAGCCCTCCGGCGAGATGACCGAATAGATGCTGTACTGCAGCATCAGGAGCCGGTCGCACACGCCGATTGCGAGCGCGCCGCCCGACCCGCCCTCGCCGATCACGCAACTCACGATCGGCACGCGCAACGTCGACATCTCGAAAAGATTGCGCGCGATGGCCTCGCTCTGGTTGCGCTGCTCCGAACCGACGCCGGGGTAGGCGCCGGGCGTATCGATCAGCGTCACGAGCGGCAGCCCGAATCGCTCGGCGGTCTTCATCAGGCGCAATGCCTTGCGGTAGCCCTCGGGTTTCGGCATGCCGTAATTGCGCCGCACGCGCTCTTTCGTGTCCCTGCCTTTCTGCTGTCCGATCACCATGACGGGCGCGCCGTCGAGGCGTGCCGGCCCGGCGACGATGGCCTGGTCGTCCGCATACATCCGGTCGCCATGCAGCTCCTGGAATTCCGTGAACAGCAGCGGGATGTAGTCGAGCACATAGGGCCGCTGCGGATGGCGCGCCAGCTGCGTGATCTGCCACGGCGTCAGGCTGGCGAAGATGCTGGTGGTCAGCGCGCGGCTGCGGGCGCGGAGTTTTTCGATCTCCTCCGTCACATTGAGCTCGGTGTCTTCGCCGAGGAACCGCAGCTCCTCGATCTTCGCCTCCAGCTCGGCGATCGGTTGCTCGAAATCGAGGAATTGCAGCGCCATGCCGGCAGTATAAGGTTGTCAATCGCCCCTGGGGCCGTACATGATCCGTACGCCGTCGCGCCCCACCAGGCGCGCCAGCCCTTCCAGCAGTTCGCGTGTCGGCCGCACCGACCACTGCTCGGCAAGCGCGAGCGTCGCGCGCGCGCCGGAACTCATGTAGTGCACCGCGACACTGCAGTTCCCGCCGGTACACGGCCGCAGGGTCTCCTCGAGGCGCTGGATGAACCGGATGTCGTCCGCCCCGCCGGGCCAGCGGACGATCAGTCTGCGCGCTTCGCGCTCGCGCAATTCCTCGATCGGCGTCAGTTTCTTCGCGTTGACCCGCCAGTCCTCGATGAAGTCGTCGAAGCGCAACTGGCCCTCGACCACGAGGATCGCGTCGCGCGCTATCACGTGGCGGTACTGCTGGTAGACATCGTCGAACAGGCTGACCTCGATGCGCCCGCTGCGGTCATCGAGTACCAGCGTCATGCGCGGGCCGCGCCGCCGCATTTCATGCACCAGGCCCGCAAGCGTCACATTCCGGGCCGCGCTCCACGACCGCTGATCGCCCGTGGGCCGGGGACCGCCCAGGTCCGCGATGCGTGCCGCGACCAGCTGGCGCAGTTCCTGTTCGTACTCGGCGATCGGGTGGCCGGTCAGGTAGAGCCCCAGGGTGTCGCGTTCACCCTGCAAGCGCTGCGACTCGCTCCACTCGGGCAGCGGCGCCACCTCGATCGGCGACGGCAGATCGGATGCGGCATTCTCGACCAGGCCGCCGAACAGGTCGTCCTGCCCCGCGGCCACAGCGCGCGTGCTCTGCTCCCCGAGCTGCATCGCCCCCGGTACCATGCTGGCGAGCGTCGCGCGATTCGGCCCGAAGCCGTCGAAGCAGCCCGCCTTCACCATCGCTTCGAGCGTCCGGCGCCCGCCCTGGCGCAGGTCCACCCGGCCGCACAGGTCCGTGAGGTCGCGGAACGGCCCGCCGCGCGCGCGCTCCTCGACGATCATGTCGACGGCGCCCTGGCCGACGCCTTTCACCGCGCCGAGGCCGTAGCGGATCGAGCCGGGCCCGGCCACGGTAAACTGGTACATCGAGTGATTGACATCGGGTGGCAGGACTTCGAGCCCCATGCCATTGCATTCGTCGATGAATGAAACGACCTTGTCCGTGTGGTCCATGTCGGAGGACAGCACGGCCGCCATGAATGCCTCGGGGTAATGGGTCTTCAGCCAGGCGGTCTGGTAGGCGAGCAGCGCGTAGGCCGCGGAATGCGACTTGTTGAAGCCGTAACCCGCGAATTTCTCGATCAGCTCGAATATCTGCGCGGCCCGCGCCTGTGAGACGCCGCGCGCGATCGCCCCGTCGATGAACACCGAGCGCTGGGTGGCCATTTCCTCGGGGCTCTTCTTGCCCATCGCCCGCCGCAGCAGGTCGGCGCCGCCCAGCGTATAGCCCGCCAGCGTCTGCGCGATCTGCATGACCTGTTCCTGGTACAGGATCACCCCATAAGTCGGCTTCAGGATCTCGCTCAGGCTGGGATGCAGGTAATCGATCTGCATGTCGCTGCCGCCGTGCTTGCGCGCCATGAAGTCGTCCACCATGCCGGACTGCAGCGGGCCCGGCCGGAACAGCGCCACCAGCGCAACGATCTCGTCGAAGCAGTCCGGCTGCAGCTTGCGCACCAGGTCCTTCATGCCGCGCGACTCGAGCTGGAAGATGGCGGTGGTGCGGCAGGTCTTCAGCATCCGGTAGGTATCGGCGTCATCCAGCGGCAGCCGCGAGATGTCCAGTAGCGGCTCGCCGGCCTTTTCGCGCCCGGCATTCACGAGCTTGACCGTCCAGTCGATGATCGTCAGCGTCCGGAGTCCGAGGAAATCGAACTTGACCAGGCCGATCTGCTCCACGTCATCCTTGTCGAATTGCGTGACCACGCTGCCCGCACCCTGCTCGCGGTAGAGCGGGCTGAAGTCGGTCAGCACCGAGGGTGCGATCACGACGCCGCCCGCATGCGTGCCGGCATTGCGCACCAGACCCTCGAGTTTCTGCGCCAGGTCGATCAGGTCGCGGACCTCGTCCTCGGCCCGGTAGCGGCGCGCGAGCTCCGGTTCCTTCTCGAGCGCATCGGCGAGCGTGATGCCGAGCTCGAAGGGGATCAGTTTCGCGACACTGTCGACGAAGCCGTAGGGATGCCCGAGCACGCGCCCGACATCGCGCACCACGGCGCGCGCCGCCATCGACCCGAAGGTGATGATCTGCGAAACGCGGTCGCGCCCGTAGCGCTCCGCGACGTATTCGATGACCTGGTCGCGGCGCGCCATGCAGAAATCGATGTCGAAATCCGGCATCGAGACCCGTTCCGGATTCAGGAAGCGCTCGAACAGCAGGCCGTGCTGCAGCGGATCGAGGTCGGTGATCCCGAGCGACCAGGCGACCAGCGAGCCCGCGCCGGATCCGCGGCCCGGGCCCACCGGAATCCCCTGCGTGCGCGCCCAGCGGATGAAATCCGCGACCACCAGGAAATACCCCTCGAAGCCCATCTCGGCGATCACCCGCAATTCTTCCGCGAGCCGCTGCCGGTAGCGGCTTTCCTCGACGGCCCGCACCACCAGCGCAGGCTCGGCAGCCAGCGCCGCCAGCCGCGCCGCCAGTCCTTCCTCCGCCAGCCGCTCAAGGTAAGCGGCCGCCGTGGCGCCATCCGGCACCTCGAATGCCGGCAGGAAACTCCGGCCCAGTGTCAGCGGCAGGGAGCAGCGCCTTGCGATCTCGACGCTGTTCGCCAGCGCCTCCGGCAGGTCGGCGAACAGTTCCGCCATTTCGGCGGGACTCTTGAGGTACTGCTCCGGCGTGTAGCGTCGCGGCCGCGCCGGATCATCGAGCCGCGCGCCGTCGTGGATGCAGACCCTCGCCTCGTGGGCCTCGAATTCCTCGCGCCTCAGGAACCGCACATCATTGGTCGCGACCACCGGTGCCGGCAGCAACGCGACCAGTTCGAGCGTGGAGGCGATGTGCTCCTCCTCTGTGGCGCGGCCGGTGCGCTGGATCTCGAGGTAATAACGGTCGCCGAACAGCGCAAGCCAACCGGTCAGCAGCAAGCGCGCCTCCACGGCGCGGCCGGCAGCCAGCGCCCGCCCGACATCGCCTTCTCCCGCCCCCGACAACGCGATCAGTCCCGCTGTCGTCGCGGTGGTCAGCCAGGCTCGCTCGAGCAGTGGACGGCCCTGTTCCTGGCCTTCCAGGTAACTGCGCGAAACGAGCCGCGCGAGATTGCGATAACCCTCGAGCCCCTGCGCGAGCAGCGTCAGGCGCACCGGCTCCGCGCGATCGCCCGCCTCGCGCAGCCACACATCGGCCCCTATGACGGGTTTCAGCCCGTGCCGCTGTGCTTCGCGGTAGAACTTCACCATCGCAAACAGGTTGCCGTGGTCGGAGAGCGCGACCGCCGGCATGCCGAACTCCGCGACCGCCTGCATCAGGGGCTCTACGCGCACGATGCCGTCCACCAGCGAATACTCGGTGTGGAGCCGCAGATGCACGAACATCGGTATCCGCTCGCTGGTTTCAGCCTGGCGCATGGAAGGATCTTACCGGGGCGAAGCTCCGGCGGTGCAGGCGACAGGGTCCATGCTGCAATAGCAGGCGGAAATGACCGGGCGTGGGGTAACCCTTGTGGCGTTCGAAGCCATATGCCGGGTAGGCGCGCGCCACCCGCGCCATCCAGGCGTCGCGGCTGGTCTTGGCGAGGATCGAGGCGGCGCTGATTTCGGCGATGCGCGCATCGCCGTCGACGATCGCCTCGACTTCGCAGTGAAAGCCGAGCATCGAGACCGAGGGACAGCGATTGCCGTCGACCCGCGCGAGGCCGGGCACGACGGCGAGGCCCTGCAGGGCCCGGCGCATCGCCAGCAGGCTCGCCTGCAGGATATCGAGCACGTCGATCTCGCCGGCGTCTGCCCAGCCGATCGCCCAGGCCAGTGAGCGGCTCTTTATCTCCACCGCGAGCTTCAGGCGCCGAGGCTCGGCCAGTTCCTTTGAATCACGCAGACCGGGGATCGGCCGTGCCGGGTCGAGGATGACGGCCGCCGCCACGACCGGTCCCGCCAGGGGTCCCCGGCCGGCCTCATCGACCCCCGCGACCGGGCGGCCAGCCGATGCCGACCTGCGGCCTGCACTCACCCGCCG
>JBAQWM010000284.1:0-2442 GCA_049298915.1 Steroidobacteraceae bacterium
GCGCGAAATTCGTCGAATTCACGACGCTGCTGGACCCGAAGCAGATGCCGGGACAACGTTTCGGGGTGCTGGACTGGCCCTATGTCGAGGCGCTGCGCATCGACGAGGCGATGCATCCGCTCGCGATCATCGCGGTCGGCCTGTACGGGCAGGTGCTGCCGAATCAGAATGGCGCGCCCTTGCGACTGGTCGTGCCATGGAAGTACGGCTTCAAGGGCATCAAGTCGATCGTGCGCATCCGGTTCACCGAGCGCATGCCGGCGACCACCTGGGCGTTGTCGGCGCCGCGCGAATACGGCTTCTATGCCAATGTGAACCCCGAGGTCGACCACCCGCGCTGGAGCCAGAAGCGCGAGCGGCGCATCGGCGCGGGCCTGCTGGCATCGCGCCAGCCGACGCAGAAATTCAACGGTTATGGCGCCGAAGTCGCGCAACTGTACGCCGGCATGGACCTGGCGCGGAATTTCTGACGATGAAACCGGGCGCTGACCGGGCGACGCGCTGGATCGCCAAGCCACTCGTGTTCCTGCTGTGCCTGCTGCCGCTCGGCTGGCTGCTCGCCGGTCTTGCGGATGCCCTGGGCCTGATCCGGCTGCCCGCGGCCGCGCTGGGCGCCAACCCCGTCGAGGAGATGCAGGACACCCTCGGTATCTGGGGCCTGCGGCTGCTGCTTGTGACGCTCGCCGTGACGCCGCTACGCGAGATTCTCGGCTGGCCCCGCCTGCTCGCCTTCCGGCGCATGCTGGGGCTGTTTGCGTTCTTCTACATCGCGACGCATTTCCTGTTCTACCTGTTCGTGGATCAGAGCCTCGACTGGCGCGTGCTGGTAGAGGACATCGCGGAACGACCATTCATCACGGCGGGATTCGCCGCGCTGCTCCTGCTGATACCGCTCGCGCTGACCTCGACCAGGCGCGCCATGCGCCGCCTGGGCCGTCGCTGGCAGAAGCTGCACCGCCTGGTCTATCCGGCGGCGATCATCGGCTGCACGCATTTCTACTGGCAGGTCAAGGCTGATGTCCGCGAGCCGCTGGTCTATTTCCTTGCGCTCGCCGTGCTACTGGGCTGGCGTGTGTACCGCTACCGGCAGCGGACGCGCCGCGGACGCGCCGAGCAGGATGCCCGCCAGGATCAGGAGCCCGCCCGCCGCGGTCTGCCAGTCGAGGCGCTCCCCGAGTAGCCACCAGCCGAGCAGCGCAGCGAGCACCGGCTCGCCGACCAGGACCACGGCGACGAACAGCGGGCTCAGGTGCCGCAGTCCCCAGTTGTAACCGCTGTGCCCGATCAGTTGCGAGACCACGGCCATGCCTGCGAGCGCCCACCAGGTTGTGGCTGTGAAGCCTGCCGCCGGCGTGTCCGTCAGGAGCACCGCGAACCACAGGAAGCCGGCTGCCGAGCCATAGGCGATCGCGAGATAGGGGCGAAATGGGAGTCGCGACTGGGCCCGCTCTGAGAGCAGCAGGTAAGCGGCCATCGCGATCGCCCCGGCAACCGCCAGCAGGTCCCCGGCCATGACTCCCTGGCCTCGTTCGACACCGATGCTGGCGATTGCAACGCCGCCGATGGCGAGGATGAGCGCGAGCACCGTGCGCTGCGCGGGCGCGCCGTGACCGCTGGCGTAGAGAAAAATGGCGACCCAGATCGGGGCGGTGCTGACCAGCAGCACGCTGCGCGCGATCGAGGTGTAGTCGAGCGATGCGATCCACGTCGCGAAATGCAGTGCCAGGAACAGCCCCGCAGCCGCCGCAATCGCCGCATGCCGCAGCTCTGCCCGCGCCGTGCCGGTGCCGACCGCGAGGGCCACCGGAATGACGACCATTGCCGCGATACCCATCCGCCAGGCGGCGATCGCGAGCGGCCCGGCATCGGCGAGCCGGGCGAATATCGACGCGAATGACACGGCGACGAGCGCGATTGCGAGCACCAGGAATGGCGCCGCATGGCCGGCGCGCGGCATCAGCGCAGCACCCAGCCCGGCACCTCGCGCCAACCCTGGGCAAGCTCGGCGTCCAGCTCGCGCCAGCTGGGCTCCAGCGACTCGACCAGGGCCCAGAACCGCCGCGAGTGATTCATGTGGCGGGTATGCGCCAATTCATGGATCAGCAGATAGCGCACGACCTCCGCGGGCTGGAACAGGAGGCAGGCATTCAGGCTGATGGTTCCATGGCGTGAACAGCTGCCCCAGCGCGTGCGCTGGCGGCGGATCTGGGCGTGCGCGTAACGCAGCCCGCATTCTGCAGCCAGCCGTGCGAGCAGCGGCACCAGCATCGAATGGGCCGCCCGCATCGTGAAACGCTGCAGCGCATGCCGCAGCAAGGCCACGCGCGACAGTTCGCCCATCAGCCGCAGGCGATCATCTTCGACCAGGATCCGCGGGGCGCCCTGCGCCTCGACATACTCGACGCGCCAGTGGTCGCCGCTCGCCCTGAACCGGACCACTTC
>JBAQWM010000285.1:0-1963 GCA_049298915.1 Steroidobacteraceae bacterium
CTGGACCTGTGCCCGTTCGTTCTCATGTGGAAACGGCATTTTCTCGGGCACAGGAACGCCGAGAAACTCGCACGCCGGTCCCCAGCCTTCGCGGACGCTGTAAACCAGCAGTCGCCCCGGTGGAACGCTGCGTTTGACGTCCTCGGTATGGTCCTCGAATCGACCATGGAACACGCCGTCCCAGACGATACCGTCCAGCAGCCTGACGATCATGCGAACCCGTGGAATCCGCTCGAGCCACGCCGGGACGGAGCGGGTCGCTTCGTAGACGGTCTCCCGCGTACTTCGGTACCAGGACTCGGGATCGCGTAGCGTCTCCTGCATGTGATGGCAACTGAGGTAACCAAGCTGCTCCAGGGCCATCTTCAGTGAGGTTGTTCCCGTCCTGCCGAAGCCCGCGCCAATCAGGAACGCCACGTCAGGAACTCCCGGGGTCAGTTGGAGCGCCATCAATTATTTCCTGCAGATCGGGCGCGATGGGCAAGCGCTTGAACATGCTGATGTCGGTACCGCCCGTATTGCCGATTGGAACGACGTCGATTGCCGATCCAATCGCGCCCAATACGAGACGAGCGGCTTGCCCGCATGCGGCCGTAACTCGCCTTCGACGGATCTCCAGGCTGAACATCAGCCAGTGGGCCCTGGCATGTGCAGCCACGAATGTCTGGCCAATGATGTGGGCGCGCTCCAGGTGCCGAAAGGCACGCTCCAGGTCCCCGGTGGCCATGAGTCCTTTGCCGAGTGCGATCTCCCGGTCAAACGCCAGGCGAAGTCGTGTATTCATCTGTTACCGTCCATCTGCTCCAACGCATGATCAGGTAGCGTTCCCATGACACTGCCGCCGTTTTCTGTAAGCGGTGAGAGCCAGACCCAACACCAGGATTGCCCCAACTGTCGGGAACGCCTCATGCTCGGATAATAGGCGCCTGAAATCCATTGGCGCCACGGTAGCAGGGCCATGTCCCCACCGTGAGTGCACGCTGACTGAAATCATCAAGCTCAAACTGCCGAGCGCGAGAGCTGCACTTGCGACGCGATGCGACAGCAGGGCCCTCAAGATCGCTGCCGTGGGCGCAGTGTGTGCATCTCCCCGTACCAGCGCGAGGATATTTATTGACAGCGCGAATCCTGCAGCTGTCATCGCAACGATCAAGGTGATTACGTAGAGGAGATCCATGCCGATACGTTGAGCCCCGCTACAAATGCGCCAAGAATCGCGGCGATTCGTTCCACTTGTCATTCATCCCATCGACATAGGTGATCGGAATCTTCGACAGTTCCTCTTCCGTGATGCCCTGCAGGCAACCGATGTTGATGCCGTACATCTTTCCGATCGGGGTGTCGTTGCCGACCCCGAATGGCCGGACACCGCAGACCATGCAAAAGAAGTGCTGATTCTTCCTTGTGTTGAACAGATACTCGGTGAGTTGGCCCTGGCCCGAGATCAGCCGGAAGCCGTCTGGCCTGGCTATCGCTGGCCAAAAGCGATTCCTTCGACAAATCGAGCAATTGCACCGGAACGAGCTCTGGGTCAGATCGAGGTCAGCCTCGAATCGGACAGCAGCACAGTGGCAGCTACCTTTGTAAGTTTTCAGCAATGCTGGCTCCTGATATATATGCAGCCCGACGACCGCTCCATCGCGTGGTCAGGCGGTGCGCAATTCCGTCCCCCTCATGGGGTCTGTGCGTGCTGGGCAATTCCATCAGCGATGTCATAGTAGTCGCCCTTGTCAGCAACGTAGATGTGAACCTTGATCCCGGTATTGGTCGGTTTCTCGAACGCGCCCATCGCAATCCCGATCCAGTCCTTTCCAGTCGGGTCCCAGAACAAGTTCGACCCACATTGTGAACAGAAACCTCGCTGCGCCTTCTCGGATGACCGGAACCACGAAACCTTATCGATGCCGTTGATACTCACGGCCTGGCGCTTGACGTCCGTCGAGACGAAAAAATGGCCCGAGTG
>JBAQWM010000286.1:0-14072 GCA_049298915.1 Steroidobacteraceae bacterium
GCCATGGAGCGTCGCGCCGGCCGCTATCGCGCGCAATTGCTGCTGGAATCCCGGGTCCGAGCAGACCTGCACCGTTATCTCTCCGAATGGCTCGAAAGCATCGATGGCCTGCGTGTTTCACGCCGCCTGCGCTGGTCGGTGGACGTCGATCCCATCGAAGTGGACTGATAGACTCGCGCGCTTGAAAAACCTCATCGAAAAACTCGTTTGCGATGCGCTCGCCGCGCTGCCGCCGGCCACCTGGGGCGGCGCGCCGCCGCCTGCGCCTGAGGTGGAGCGCAGCCGCGACCCCGCACACGGTGACTTCGCCTGCAGCATCGCGATGCGCATCGCGCGGAGCCTCGGCACCAGCCCGCGCGCACTGGCGCAGCAGATTGTCGCTGCACTGCCGCAGAACGACCTGATCGGACGGACCGAGATTGCGGGACCCGGATTCATCAATTTCTTCGTGACGCCTGCGGCCTGGCAGGCCGAGCTCGCGCGCGTGCACGACGCAGGGATCGCCTACGGCCGCAGCACCACAGGCGCCGGCAGGCGGGCAATCGTCGAATTCGTGTCGGCCAACCCGACCGGGCCGCTGCACGTCGGTCATGGCAGGCACGCCTGCTACGGCGCAACCGTCGCCAGTCTGCTGGAAGTGGCCGGCTGGTCGGTGCACCGCGAGTACTACGTCAATGACGCCGGCCGGCAGATGGACATCCTGGCGGCGAGCGTGTGGCTGCGTTATCTCGAACTCTGCGGCGAGAGCATTCCTTTCCCGGCCAACGGCTATCGCGGCGAATACATCCGGCCGATCGCCGTCGCGCTGCACGCAAAGCACGGCGCCGAATTCCGCAGACCCGCTGCCGCCATTTTCGCTGACCTGCCGCCCGACGAGCCGGATGGAGGCGACAAGGAAACCTACATCGATGCGGTGATCGCGCGCGCGAAGCAACAGCTCGGAGCGCGGGCCTTCCGATCCGTGTTCGACGCCGCACTCGACGAGATCCTGGCGGACATCCGCGACGACCTGGCGGGCTTTGGCGTGCATTTCGACCGCTGGTATTCGGAGCGCGATCTTGGCGATGGCACCGACGGCGGCCCGATCGACCGTGCGCTTCAGCGCCTGCGCGGCCATGGCCACGTCTACGAACTCGACGGTGCGCAGTGGTTCCGCGCCACGGCATTCGGCGACGAGAAGGACCGCGTGGTCGTGCGCGCCAACGGACAGAAGACGTACTTCTCGTCCGATATCGCTTACCACCTGGAGAAGCGCGAACGCCGCTTCGAGCTGCTGCTGACGATCCTGGGCGCCGATCATCACGGCTACGTCACGCGTGTCCGCGCCGGCCTGGTGGCGATGGGCGAACCTGGCGAGTCACTCGACGTGCGCCTGATCCAGTTCGTGTCGCTGTTCCGCGGTGGCGAGAAAGTGCAGATGTCGACGCGATCCGGGGAATTCGTGACGCTGCGGGAACTGCGCGGCGAAGTCGGCAATGACGCTGCGCGCCTGTTCTACGTGATGCGCTCGAATGACCAGCACCTGGACTTCGACCTGGAGCTCGCGAAATCGCGCAGCAATGACAACCCCGTCTACTACATCCAGTACGCACATGCGCGCATCTCGAGCGTGCTGAAACAGGCCGCGGAGCGCGACGTTCCGTTCGATCGCGAATCAGGTCTGGCTTCGCTCGCGCAGCTTTCCGAAGCGCAGGAATGCTGGTTGATGCGCGAGGTGACGCGCTGGCCCGAGATCGTCGAGCAGGCGTGCGCGCTGCGTGCGCCGCATATCGTCGTGCACTATCTGCGCGAACTGGCGACCGCCTTCCATGCCTATTACGGCGCGCTGCCATTCATCGTCGACGATTCACGCCTGCGCAATGCGCGGCTCGCGCTGGTTGTCGGCACGCGTCAGGTGCTGGCAAATGCGCTCGCCCTGCTGGGTGTCTCGGCGCCGGAGACCATGTGATGGTGTCGCGCGATTACAAGCGCAGCAGATCGCGGCGTGAGTCATTTTCGGGGTGGACCGGGCTCCTGATCGGCGGCCTCGCCGGCTTCGCAGTCGGACTCGCGTTGTACCTGTTCGACCCGCGTGGGGAGCAGCTTGCCGGCAGCAGGCAAGCGCCGCAGCCGGCATCGGTGCGCGAATCGACCGGCGATGAACCAGCCGAACACTACGATTTCTACGAGATGCTGCCGAACTTCGAGGTCGTCGTGCCGGAGCGGGAGGCGGCCGTGCGCCGCGATCTTCCGTCGGCACCGGTCGAGAAATCCGGATCCTATGTGCTGCAGGTCGGTTCGTACCGCGAGTTCAAGGAGGCCGACCGCGTGCGCGCGCAACTCGCGCTCGAGGGAATAGAGTCGAAGGTGCAGCGCGTCTCCGTGGACAACGACACCTGGCACCGCGTCCGCATCGGTCCGATCACCGATCTCGCGGAACTCAACCGGGTCCGCAACCGGCTGCGCGACGCGGAAATGGACCTGCTGGTGATCCGGGTCGGCGACTAGTCCTCGGAAACCTGCCGGAAATCGACACCCAGTGAACGCAGCTTGCGGTACAGATGCGTGCGCTCCATGCCGACCCGCTTCGCGAGCAACCCGACCTTGCCATTGCACAACATCAGTTGCTGCAGCAGGTAGGCGCGCTCGAACTGCTCGCGCGCCTCGCGCAGCGGCAGCGCCAGCAGGTCCTGCTTCACCAGCGGCTCGTCCGGAGTCTGCTGGACCGCGAGCTGCTGCTCGATCTCGTCGAGCCCGATCTCCTCCGGGCCACCGATGATCAGCACGCGCTGCACGAGATTCCGGAGTTCGCGCACATTGCCGGGCCACGGATAGTTGCGCAGCCTGTTCTGGGCCGCGACGCTGAAGCGGCGCAACGGCATGCCCTCCTCGTCCACCAGGCGATCGATGTAGTGACGCAGCAGGTCAGGTACATCTTCGGCGTATTCGCGCAGCGGCGGCACGCGGATCGTGATGACTTCGAAATTTGCCAGCAGGTCGCGCCGCAATGCGCTCGCGGCGCTGTCGTGGCCCGGGCTTGCGGCTGCCGCGAGGCGGGCACCGAGCGGCACGCGGCGGCTGCCCCCTTCGCGCTGCCAGCTGCCCTGTTCCAGGTCCGCGAGCAGCAGTCTCTGCGCGCCCGCGGACAGGTCCTCGAGTCCGCCGAAGAACAGCGTGCCGCCATTCGCCTGTTCATACAGTCCCGCCTCGACCTTCCCGTCCGCCTCGACGCCGCGGAGTATTCCTGCCGCGGTCGCGTCGTCGAGACTCGCGCAGGTCACGGCCACGAATGGAGCCGACGACCGCGGGCTGAGCGCATGCAGGTAACGGGCAAACGCCTCGCGGCCAGTACCTGATTCGCCGACCAGCAGCACCGGCGTATCGTGGGTGGCAATCTGCTGCACCTGTTCGCGCAACTGGTGCATCAGGCGACTCTTGCCGACCGGCGCGACCAGCGGCGGTATCAGCGTACGCTGGGTCTGCCGGCGGCGGCGGCCCGATTCGAGCGCGCGTTCGACCGTGCGCAGCAATTTTGCGATCGACAGCGGTTTCTCGACGAAATCGAATGCTCCGAGCCGTGTGGCCTCCACCGCGGTCTCGACCGTGCCATGTCCGGAAAGCATGACGACCGGAAACTTCAGCATGTTCCTCTGGGACCATTCCCGCAGCAGGGTTATGCCGTCGGTGTCGGGCATCCAGATGTCCAGCAGCACGAGGTCGGGTTCCTGGCGCGCGCAGGCGCGGCGCGCGGATGCAGCATCGGATGCGGGTTCGACCTCATAGCCTTCATCCGTGAGGATCTCGCCCAGCAGCCCGCGGATGTCGGCCTCGTCATCGACGACGAGAATTCTCGACGAACTCATGCTCGTTCTCTCCTCGCAGCGGGAAGTGTGATCGTGATGCGCGCGCCTCCCTGTGGCGCGTTCTCCAGCTCCACCTGGCCGCCATGCTCTTCAACGACGCGTCGGACGATCGCAAGACCGAGCCCGGTGCCCTTCGGCTTGCTGGTGACATAGGGATCGAAGGCCTGTTCCATCAGGCTGTCCTGGAATCCGGGCCCATTGTCGGTCACGGTCAGCAAGATCTGGTCACCGGCGCGCTTCGTCTCGATCATGATGACAGGATTATTCCGCCCGTCGAGCGCCTCGACCGAATTGGTCAGCAGATTGTTCAGCAGCTGCCGGATCCGGCCCGGATCCGCCTGCAGTATCGCCGCACGCGCATCCAGCGCGAGACCGAATGCGACGCGGGGATCCTGCGCGTGGTACAGGTCCGAAACCTGGCGGATCATGACATTCACGTCTACCTCGCTGATCTGCATCTCGGGCGCCTTCGCGTATTCGCTGAAGGCTGCCACCATCTGCTTCATCGCCTCGACCTGCTGCACGATCGTCTGGGTCGAGCGATCCAGCAGTTCCGCATCGGAGGACGTGAGTCCCCGGAACAGCTTGCGCCGCAGGCGCTCGGCCGAAAGCTGGATCGGCGTCAGCGGATTCCTGATCTCGTGCGCGAGGCGGCGCGCGACCTCGCCCCATGCGGCCTGGCGCTGAGCCTGCAGGAGCTGGGTGACTTCGTCGAATACCAGCACCAGGCCGCCCATGACGGTGGTATCGCCCGGCAGGGCGGTGCATGCGCAAACCAGCTCGCGGCGGCCGCTTTCTCCCCTCAATGTGATCTGCTCGCGCCATTCGTGTTCACCGGCGTCCAGGTGCCGCTGCATCACGGCGTGCAGCTGCCCGAGCAGCAGGTGGCGCGCGGCGAGCTCGGCGAGCGGCTCGCCTGCCGCCTGGTCAAAATCCACGCCCAGGATCTGGCCGGCAGCCTGATTCGCGACCCGCACGCGGAAATCCGGCTCCAGCGAGATCACGCCGCTCGTCAGGCGCGCGAGAATCACCGCAAGCGACGCACGCTCGGCCTCGACAGCGGCCTTGCCGCGCTCCGCTTCCTCGCGTGCGCGCGCAAGCTTGATGGTCATGTCGTTGAACGACGCGACCAGGAAGCCGATCTCGTCGTGCGACGGTTTCGACAACCGCGTCTCAAAATCGCCTTTGGCGACCGCGCGGGTCCCTGCTATCAGGTCCTGCACCGGCCGCACCAGGCGTTCCGAGAAATAAAGGGCGCCATACAGAGCCGCCAGCAATGCCATCAGCAGTACCAGCGACAGCGTCAGCACGAAGCTCAGTTTCAGCGGTTCGCGCAGGTACGCGAGCTGGCCATACTGCTGGTAGGATTTCTGCACCGTTGCGGCAAGGTCGGCAAGGCGCTGTGGCACCGGGTAGGTCGCGATCAAGAGCCGCGAACCACTCAGGCTCTGCGCCGCGCCGATACGCGTCGCCGCCCGGATCAGGTAGCCGCCGCCGGGCGCCGGTTCCAGGCTCACGTATGGCCGGCCCTGCCGGACCTGGAGCAGCAGCTCCTCCTGCGGCACGGCAGGCATGCCGTGCTGCATGCCCGCCGTGCTGTATGCCTCGGGCCGCCCGCCGGCACTCGTGACGATGAGCTCGTCGGCGCCCGCGAGCCGCAGGTGGCTGTCGAGCGCCGTGTAGAGAATTGCGCCGCGCAGGTGTGAGAGGTCATCCGCTATGCGCCCGGTGCGATCGAGTATTTCGCGCATGCGCAGATCGAGCGCTGCGCGCGACAATCCGAGCGCGTCGGACAGCCCCTGGCGGACCTCGGCATGGAACCAGCTGTCGATTCCGCGCGTCAGAAACAGCACGGAGAAGGTGAACACCAGCAGCAGCGGCGCAACCGCAAGACCGCCGAACATCAGGATCGTGCGGCCACGCAGGCGCGAGCCCGGCACATGCCGGCGCCAGTCACGGATGAATCCGGTCAGCCGGGTGCCGATCAGGGCCAGCAGCACGATGACGCCGGCGATATTGATCAGCAGTATCCACGGCTGCAGCTCCTCGAAGCGCCGCGAGCCCTCGGTCGTGACCGCGAGCAGCGCGAGCGCCGCGACCCAGACCACGATACCGATGCCGACCGCAATCGGCAGAGCGCGCCGCGTCATGGCCGCACGCTCCAGACGTACCAGTCGGTGCTGCGCGTCCAGCTCTTCCAGAACAGCAGTATCTTGATCGCCGCCGGCATCTCGCCGATTTCGACCGATGCGCGCACGCGCATCTCGAAACGCCCGTCCGGGGACAATTTCGCCGCATCCGCCAATGGCAATTCGCTGATTCGCGCGAGCGCCGCCAGCGCCTCGTCGCGCGAGGCATGACTCGCGCGCTCGTCGCTCGCCGGGTCGGTAACGACATAGCGTTCAGCGATGGCATCGTAGGCGAGTTGCCATCGTCTGCTCAGGGATATGGCTGTTTCGTCGGGCAGGAAGCGCCGCGCCGTACTCGCCTCTGCTTCCAGCGTCAGGGTAAGGGGAACGCCCTCGTCGAATGCCTGCTGGGCGGCCGCGGACAGGCTCAGATCCAGCCGTACATGGAGTTGCCAGACGTCTGCGACAAGTTCGACGTAGGCATTGCGGATCTCGAAGCGTCCGTCCTCGGCGGCCGTCGCACGCAGGGCGAGCGCCGCGAACAGGATCGCTGCGATGCAGACCAGCCCGGGTTGTCGCCATCGCCTGAAATGCACGCCGGTTCCTCAGGCCCGCTTCTCAAGGCAGGCGTAATAGAAGCCATCGGCGTCGGCCGCGCCGCTGGGCAGCGCGCAACCCGGCCCCGGGCCCTGCACCGGCGCGACGCCCGGCAGCAAAAGCCTAGCAGATTCGGTTGCATCCAAAGCCGTGGGCTCGGCTGACAGGAATTCGCCGACCACGCCCGCATTCTCGGCCCTGAGCACCGAGCAGCTCGCATAGAGCAGCCGGCCGCGGGGTGCGAGCATTTGATAGACCGCCCGGAGCAGGGCAAGTTGCGCGGTGGCGAAGCGCGCGATGTCGCCAGACCGCCGCAGCAGCTTGATGTCGGGATGCCGGCGGATGACGCCCGTGCCCGAGCAGGGCACGTCGAGCAGGATCCGGTCGAAGGCCCTGCCATCCCACCAGCCCGGCTTTGCGGCATCGCCGGCGACGACCGTCGCCGTAAGCCCGAGGCGCGATAGATTGTCCGCGATCCGCCTGCAGCGAATGGGATCGACATCGAGCGCGACAAGTTCCTCGATGCCCGGCTCAAGTTCGAGCATGTGGCAGGCCTTGCCGCCGGGGGCGGCGCAGGCATCGAGCACGCGCATGCCGGCTTCAGCTGCCAGCCAGTACGGCGCGAGTTGTGCGGCTGCATCCTGCACCGACACCGCGCCCTGCGCGAAACCGGGAAGTTCGCCCACATTCACGGGCTCCGCCAGTCTCAGCGCTTCCGGCGCGAACTCGCAGATCTCGGCCGTCATGCCGGCTGCGGCGACTCTCGCACGGTATTCATCGCGGCAGCCATGCCTGCGGTTGATGCGCAGCCACATCGGAGGCTCCGCGTTTCCGGCCGCTACCATGCCAGGCCACCAATCCGGCCACTCGCGCTGCAGTAAATCGAGCAACCAGGCCGGGTGGGAGAAATGCGCCTGCGGCTCCTGATGCGCCCTCCCGATGATCGATTCGCGTTCGCGCTGGAAACGCCGCAACAGCGCATTGACCAGACCCGCCGCGCGCGGTCGCCCGAGTGCGCGCGTCGCCTCGACCGTCTCCGACACCGCTGCATGCGCGGGTGTCGCGCCGTGCTCCAGCTGGAACAGGCCAACCAGCGCGAGCGCCCGGATTCCGGGATCGAGTGCCGCGGCCGGCCGGTCGAGCAGCAATTTGAGGCAAGCGTCCAGTTCGTGGTACCAGCGCACCGTGCCGAATGCCAGCGACTGAATCGCCGGGCGCTCGGCCGGCCCCAGCACGAATTCTTCGAGTGCCGATTCGAGGCTTCGCCCGCGCCCCGCAACCGCCGCCACGGTGCTCGCTGCGGCGGCACGGATTCGCGCCGGGGCGTCCACGCTCAGTCCAGCACCAGGCCGACCAGGTCGCGCGTATTGGCGAAATCGGCAGCGCTCACCGCATTGCGTCCAGGCGACTGCAGGCGCTCGATGCCGAGCGCGTTCCTGCCGGTCATGACGACGATGCCCTCTGCTCCGGCGGCCAGGATGGTGCCCGGTCGCGCACCCGCATCGCGGGCGACGACCCGGGCCTGCCAGACCCGTAACTGCTGGCCCTCGAGCCGCGTCTCCGCAACCGGCCTGGGATTCAGCGCGCGGACCCGGCGCTCGATCACGTCCGCCGGTTCGTTCCAGTGGATGCGCGCCTCCGATTTCTGCAGCTTGCGCGCGTAGGTGATGCCCGCCGGGTCCTGCGGCTCGAAGCGCGCCCGGCCCCCGGCGAGCGCATCGATCGCAAGGACGATCTGTTCCGCGCCATCCTCTGCAAGTCGCGCTTCCAGTTCGCCGGCGGTGTCTCCAGGGCCGATCGAACGCTCCCTGCAGAGCATGACGGGCCCGGTGTCGAGCCCCGCTTCCATGCGCATGATGCAGACGCCGGTCACCGGGTCACCCGCCTCGATCGCGCGCGCAACCGGTGCCGCGCCGCGCCAGCGCGGCAGCAGTGAAGCGTGGATATTCAGGCAGCCGCATCGCGGCGCATCGAGGATAGCCTGTGGCAACAGCAGGCCATAGGCGACCACCACCATGACATCCGGCGCATGACCCGCGAGTCCTGCCAACACCTGGGGTTCACGCAGGGAAGCCGGCTGTTCCACCGGCAGCCCGAGGGACAGCGCGCGTTTCTTGACGGGACTTGCCGCGAGCTCGCGGCCGCGCCCGGCGCGCCGGTCCGGCTGCGTATAGACGACGACCAGCCGGTGTTTCGAGGCCGCAATCGCCTCGAGCGCCGGCAGCGCGAATGAGGGGGTTCCGGCGAATGCGACCGCCAGGCTCGTATCCACGGCGGCCTGCCCTTCAGATGGCCGGTGCGCGCGCGGGAGCCGGAGTCCGGCCTTCCGCACGCAAACGACGGTCTTTTTCCAGCTTCTTGCGGACGCGCTGGCGCTTCATCTCCGACAGGTAGTCCACGAACAGCTTGCCATCGAGATGGTCGATTTCGTGCTGGACGCAGATTGCGAGCAGCCCTTCGAGCTCGACCTCGAATGGCTTGCCATTGCGCCCCAGCGCGCGAACGCGCACGTTCTCGGCGCGTTCGACCTCGTCGTAATAACCCGGCACCGACAGACAGCCTTCCTGCGATCGGGTGGTGCCACCCTTGCCGAGGATCTCGGGGTTGATGAAGACGCGCGGATCATTGCGCCCCTCGGAGATATCGGCGACCAGCAGTCGCCGGTGCACATCGACCTGTGTCGCGGCCAGGCCGATGCCATTCGCGCCGTACATGGTCTCCAGCATGTCGTCGATCAGTGCACGCAACGGGGCGTCCACGGCGTCGACCGGCACCGCTCGCGTGCGCAACCGGGGGTCCGGATACTCCAGGATTGTGAGGCGCGTCATGCGGGTGGGACCGTGGGTGCGTGTAACTGACCTGGGAATGCTGCTAAAGTTCGTCGAAGCATAGACTTATGCGCGTTTGGTGACCCGCAAGTATACGTTTCTTCGGGCCGCCCTGGCAGTGAGGGAGCAACTCGCATGGCAGTGTCTGGCAATTCCCGTTCTCCCATCGCCGTCGGCAGCCTGGCCGGCGCGGCGATCATTGCGCTCGTACTGTCCCTCGCGCTCCCGGCCGGTGTCGCGACCGGCCAGCAGCAAGGCGTCGACCGCAGCGTCATCCCGGTCGCACCCGATGCGCCCGAGCGCTACACGGTCCAGCAAGGCGACACGCTGTGGGACATTTCCGCCAAGTTCCTGACCGACCCCTGGTACTGGCCGGAGATCTGGCACATCAACCCGCAGGTGGCGAATCCGCACCTGATCTACCCCGGCGACGTGCTGGCCTTGACCTGGGTCAACGGACAGCCGCGGCTGGTGCTCGAGAGCGGCGGTGCGATGCGCCTGTCCCCGCGCGTGCGCGAGAATCCGTTATCAGAAGCGATCAATGCCATCCCGTACGACCGGATTGCAGCTTTCATGTCGCGACCTGATGTGCTGGCCAGGGAGCAGGTCAAGTCCGCGCCCTATGTCGTGCATGGCCGTGACGACCGGCTTATATCCGCGGCGGGCAACGAAGTCTACGTGCGCCGGCTCGGGGACTCGCAGCGAGGTGGCCTCTACAATATTTATCACGTCGGCGACGAGCTGAAGGATCCGGACGATGGCGACGTTCTGGGTTACCAGGGCCTGTTCACGGGCCAGGGCAGCGTGATTCGCGGCGGCGATCCGGCCACGCTGCAGCTCGTCAATTCGGCGCGGGAAACCCTGGAAGGAGACATCCTGCTGCCGGAGCGCATTGAAATGAAGATGGACTTCATTCCGCGCGCGCCCAAGGCGAATCTCGAAGGGACGGTCATGTCGGTGATCGACCAGCGCACGGTCGTGGTTGAGCACGACATCGTGATCATCAATCGCGGCGCGCGCGACGGGCTCGAACCCGGCAATGTGCTCTCGACCTGGGCAGCCGGGGAGAAAGCCCGCGACACCACGGCCTATGCGGTGAGCAGCAGCGTGCAGTTGCCGAACGAGCGCACCGGCCTTTTCATGGTCTTCAAGACCTATGACCGCATGAGCTACGGGCTGATGCTGGAATCCGCCCGCGAGATCGAGATCGGCGACAAGGTCCGGTCACCCTAGCAGCAGTCGCACGGTCGAACGAGGCGCCGGCCACATGGCCGGCGCTTTGCTTTAATCTCCCAGGCATGCGGGAATTCCCGGTCTTCACCACCCATCTCGAATGCAGCGTGACGGGGAAGCGCTACCCGGCCGATGCCCTGCGCGGCCTTTCCGACGCCGGCAAGCCGTTACTGGTGCGCTATGACCTCGAGGCCCTGCGGCGCGCGCTCCGCAAGGAGGATCTGGCCGGTCGCGCTGCGGGCGGATTCTGGCGCTACCGCGAATTCCTGCCGGTGCGCAGGAGTGCCGATGTCGTGAGCCTCGGTGAAGTGGTGACGCCGCTCGTCGAGGCGCCGTCGGTCGCGCGCCTGCACGGTGCGCGCACCCTGCTGGTCAAGGACGAGGGACACCTGCCGACCGGGTCCTTCAAGGCGCGCGGTCTGGCGATTGCGGTATCGATGGCGAAATCGTTTGGTGTCAGCCGCATGGCGATGCCGACCAATGGCAATGCGGGCGCCGCGCTTGCCGCCTACGCGACGCGCGCCGGCATCGAATCCTGGGTGTTCTGCCCCGATGACACACCCGAGATAAACGTGCGGGAGATCGCGCGGCTGGGCGCACATGTTTTCCTGGTGAACGGACTCATCAACGATTGCGGGCGCCTGGTGAATGCGGGCGCGGCCACGATGGGATGGTTCGACGCGTCCACGCTCAAGGAGCCCTACCGTATCGAGGGCAAGAAGACGATGGGCATCGAGCTCGCCGAACAACTCGGCTGGCGCCTGCCCGACACGATCTTCTACCCGACGGGAGGCGGAACCGGGCTGATCGGCATGTGGAAGGCATTCGCGGAACTGGAAGCCTGCGGCTTCATCGACGCCCGGCGGCCGCGGATGATCGCCGTGCAGGCCGAGGGTTGTGCGCCGATCGTGAAGGCGTGGCAGGAAGGCAGTGACCACGCCCTGCCCTGGAAGGACGCCCATACCCTCGCTTCCGGCATCCGCGTGCCGGCTGCAATCGGCGATTTCCTGATCCTGCGCGCCATCCGCGAGAGCGGCGGCTGCGCGATCGCAGTGGATGACGAAGCGATCGTGCAGGCGCAGGCGGAGATGGCGCGCATCGAGGGCCTGCTGCTGTGCCCGGAGGGCGCGGCGACCTTCGCTGCCTGGCGCACGGCAATCGCGAGCGGCCTGGCCGGACGCGACGAGCAGGCACTGCTCTTCAACTGCGCGACCGGTCTCAAGTATCCGCTGCCGGCGGCGGGCCGGAGACTCGATTGTCGCCATCCCGTGGATTTCGGACAGCTCGCAGGCGGGCCATGACCGCGCGCAGGTCGGTCTCCCCGCGGCGCAGGTGGCTCCAGGGTCGCCGCGGCCGGTAGCGCACGACTCTCGCCATCAGCTCCTGCACTGCAGGATCATCCAGGCCGTAGGCGGCGACCCACAGGCTGCAATGCTGCGGTGGAAAATGGCGGCGGAGCTGGAACATCAGGTCGAGCAGGTCGAATATCGCCATCCGGGTGCCGGCGATTCCGCGCGGGAAGACGTGGCCGTAGGCCATGTCGATCAGGTGAAACACCGGTCGGCCATGCTCCGGAAACGTGACCAGTATGTTCCTCGGCGCCAGACCGCCATGCGACACGCCAGTATCGTGCATGCGCCGCACGAGCTGCAGCAGCGGTGCAAGATCGATGGCCATGCGCGGCTCTCGCAGCAATCGGTCGAGCGACGTGCTGCCGGCGATCTCGCGGGTGACGAGTATTTCATGGAGGCCGTGCGCAGCGTCTCGGCCATGCGACCAGGACAGCGGCTCGGAACACGGCACGCCATTGCGGGCCAGGTGCGAGAGCACCTTGAATTCGCGCTCCGCGCGATACTCTACGAAACAGCGGCGCAGTGGATCGTAGAATGGCCGCCGGCGATACAGTTTCACGATCGCGCGCCCGCCGTCCTCCAGGGCTTGCGACCAGACCAGGGTGCGGTACTCGGCCTTGATCAGCACCTGCCCAGGTCCAGCGCCCGCGGCGCCGATCGCGTCCCCGGCGGGCCGCATGCCACCGGCAGGCGCGGTCACACGATTCCCTGGTCCTTGACGATCAGCGCGTAGCGGTGGCCCGAGCCGATGCGTGACAGTGGCGGTGCATCCATGAGCCGGGCGCCATATTCGCCGGCCAGCTCGGCCACACGTGCCGTCGTCATCGTCATCTTCGGCGGCTGGCCGTCGAAGGGCCTGCGCAGCCGGCGCACGACATTCTTCAGGGAATGATGATCGAAGAAAGTCATGATCACGAAGCGCCGTGACACGCGCAGCAATTCCGCCAGCAGGCGCTCGCGCTCGGCGGCGGTCGGCAGGTGATGCGAGAGGCGTACGCAGATCGTGCCATCGACACTGTCGTCGCGCAGCGGGATGTGGAAAGCCGAGGCGGTCATCCAGACACGCGGCGTCGCAACCGGCGACTCGGCACGCCCGAACAGCAACTGGCCGTGTGCGATATCGGCCTCGATCACGAGTTCGGCGGAATCGGCGAAGGCGGGCGTCAGGCGGCCGCCGCCGCAAGGCAGGTCGAGGATGACGCGGGACCGGCCGACCCGCGCAATGTGCCGCCTGATCAGCTTGAATTCGCGCCGGGTGCTCTGGCGCTTCAGCGGTCGCCGGCGGTAGCTCAGGTTGTAGGCTGCAGCACGGTCGACGCGCTGGTATTCACCCTGATAATCCGCGCTCTGTTCCTGCGCCTGTGGTTCACCCCAGGTTTCCGATGTGCCGCGTATCGCGAGCAGTGCGATACCGTCCCGCAACGGATAGCTGGTGCCGCATGCCGCGCATTCGACCGATGCGCGCCCGACCTTCAGGTCCGCGGCGCAGCCGGGGCAGGTCAGCAATTCCCCGATACTTGCGATCCCGGCACTGGAATCAGCGGTCTCAGGCGTTGCGGATGAAGTCATGGCCTCGGTGCTCCGTTCCCGGTGGACGACGCAGGCCGGGTTATACGGCTGGCGGCACCGGAGGCAATCTAATCGGGAATCTCGCGCAAAATCAATGACTAGGAAAAATGCGAGGCGGCTGTTTCTGCCCCTTCAGGGCCGAAATCACAGGCTGCGGCAAGGCTCGGATTCCGGATCATGGCCGAGTGATGATAGTACCCCAGCGCGCGGCGCGCAGGGCCTGGCTGCGCCTGGCGCGCGTGCCGGGCCTCGACTTTGCCACTGCGAGCGAGCTGCTCGATCGCCTGGGCGGGCCCGAGGCATTGCTCGCGGCACAGCAGGCGGAACTGGCTGTCGCCGGCCTCGACGGCATCGGCCTCCACGCGCTTCTCCATCCCGACGAATCCAGCCTGGAGCGCGACCTCTCCTGGCTGGATGCACGCGGGCGCTGGCTGCTGACGCCGGCCGAGCCAGGCTATCCGCCAGCGCTCGCGGCGACCAAGGGCGCGCCGCTCGTCCTGTTCGTGCAAGGCGATCCTTCAG
>JBAQWM010000287.1:0-5537 GCA_049298915.1 Steroidobacteraceae bacterium
CTCGATGGAAGGCCCGACACCGATCTCGGCGCTGATACACGCCGCAACCATGGTGACGGCGGGTATTTTCATGGTGGCGCGCATGTCGCCGCTGTTCGAGCTGTCGAGGGACGCACTGCATTTCGTGCTGGTGATCGGCGCAACCACGGCGCTCTTCATGGGCCTGCTGGGCATCGTCAATAACGACATCAAGCGCGTGATCGCCTATTCAACGCTGTCGCAACTCGGCTACATGACTGTCGCACTTGGCGCCGGCGCCTACGGAGCCGGCATCTTCCACCTGATGACGCATGCATTCTTCAAGGCACTGCTGTTCCTGGCGGCGGGATCCGTGATCATCGCAATGCACCATGAGCAGGACATGCGTCGCATGGGCGGCCTGCGCCGCTACATGCCGATCACCTACTGGACCTGCCTGATCGGCGCGCTGGCCCTGATCGGGTTTCCGGGCCTGTCCGGGTTCTTTTCGAAGGACAGCATCATCGAGGCGGTCAGGCACTCGGATATCAGCGGGGCAGGGTATGCCTACTGGTGCGTGCTGGTCGGCGTGTTCGTGACCGCGCTTTACAGTTTCCGACTCATATTCATGACATTTCACGGTCGCGAGCGCATGGACGAGCACACGCGGGAGCACCTGCACGAGAGCCCCTGGGTCGTCACATTGCCGCTCATCGCGCTCGCAGTGCCGTCGATTGTGATCGGCTGGATGACGGTCGGCCCCATTGTGTTTGGCGACTTCTTCGTCGGATCGATCGTGCAGGGCGGGCATGGACCATTTTCGCTTCCCAGCGACGAGTTCCACGGCACGGCGGCATTCCTGCTGCATGCGCTGGCATCGCCGCCGGTCTACCTCGCCTTCGCGGGAGTCGCGACGGCCTGGTACCTCTACATCAGGCGCCCGGAACTGCCTGGCCTGATCAGCGCACGATTCAGCCGCCTGCACCGGCTGCTGGTCAACAAGTACTACTTCGACTGGTTCAACGAGAATGTCGTGGCGGCCGGCGTGCGCGGTTTCGGCTACGGTCTGTGGCGGCGCGGTGACGAGATGGCAATCGACGGCGTGCTGGTGAATGGCACGGCGCGCGCCATCACCGCCATCGCCATGGTCGTCAGGCGCGTGCAGACCGGCTATCTCTATCATTATGCGTTCGCGATGATCATCGGCCTGTCGCTGCTGCTCGGCTGGATGTTGCTGGGCTGATGGCCATGGTCGCGCGCAATTACCTGCTGAGCCTGCTGGTCTGGCTGCCGATTGCGGGGGGCATCGTCGTGCTGCTGCTGGGCGAACGCCGCATCGCGCTCGCGCGCTGGGTGGCGCTCGCTGCGTCCGTCGCGACATTCGCGCTGTGCGTGCCGCTATGGAGTCAATTCGACATCACGACGCCGGCACTGCAACTGGTCGAGCTCGCGTCCTGGATCCCGGCGTTGAATGCCTGGTACCACCTTGGCATCGATGGCATTGCGCTGCCGTTGATCGTACTGACCGCGTTCACGACACCGCTCGTCGTCATCGCGGCCTGGACCACGATCGAGCTGCGCGCGAGCCAGTATTTCGCCGCCTTCCTGATCATGGAAGGCCTGATGATCGGGGTGTTTTCCGCCGCCGATGCCTTGCTGTTCTACGTGTTCTGGGAGGCCATGCTGATACCGATGTTCCTGATCATCGGCATTTGGGGCGGGGCACGGCGCGTGTACGCGACCATCAAGTTCTTCCTCTATACGTTCCTGGGCTCGGTGTTGATGCTGGTGGCGCTGATCTACCTCTACCTGGAGGGTGGCAGTTACGAGATCGCGGCGATGCACAGCATGCCGCTCGGCATGACCGAGCAGCTGCTGATCTTCATCGCCTTCCTCGCCGCATTTGCGGTCAAGATCCCGATGTGGCCGGTCCACACCTGGCTGCCGGATGCCCATGTCGAGGCCCCGACCGGCGGCTCGGTGGTGCTGGCCGCGATCATGCTGAAGATGGGCGGCTATGGCTTCCTGCGCTTCAGCCTGCCGATCACGCCCGATGCGAGCCGCGAGCTCGACTGGCTGCTGATCACGCTGTCGCTGATCGCGATCGCCTATATTGGCTTCGTCGCGCTGGTGCAGCGCGACATGAAGAAGCTGATCGCCTATTCGTCGATCGCCCACATGGGTTTCGTCACGCTCGGGTCATTCGTCGCCTATGACATCCTGCTGCGCACCGGCTCCATTTCAGGCGCGGCGATGGGCCTGGATGGTGCGATGGTGCAGATGGTCTCGCACGGGCTGGTCTCCGGGGCGCTGTTCCTGTGCGTCGGCGTGCTTTACGATCGCCTGCACACGCGCGATATCAGCGCCTATGGCGGTGTCGTCAATACGATGCCGGTATTCGCGTTTTTCGCGGTGCTGTTCGCGATGGCGAATGCCGGACTGCCCGGCACTTCGGGCTTCGTCGGCGAATTCCTGGTGATCATCGCGAGTTTCAAGGCCAACTTCTGGTACGCGTTTGTCGCGGCGCTGACGCTGATCCTGGGCGCCGCATACACGCTATGGCTGGTGAAGCGGGTGATCTGGGGGGATCTCGGCAATGACGGCGTTGCCTCGCTGAAGGATCTGAATGCACGCGAATTCCTGGTGCTAGCCGTACTTGCCGCGGCGGTGCTGCTGCTCGGCGTCTGGCCGGCGCCGCTGCTGGATGTCATGCGGCCGACGCTGGAGTCGCTGGTGCAACAGATGATGGTCAGCAAGCTGTGAGGCGCGCGCGATGGATGGCATGACAACTGTGCTGACGCTCGCCGACCTCAGACCCGCCGCTGCAGAGATCTTCATCGGTGCTGCCGCCTGCCTGATCCTGCTGGTGGATGCATTCCTGCCGGAACGCCGGCGTGGCTGGAGCTTCGTGCTCTCCATTGCCGCGCTCGCCGGAGCGGCCTGGGTGACATCGCTGGTCGCCGATCCCGAGCGCTCGGTATCGCTATTCGGCCATTTCGTCGCCGATCCGATGGGAACGGTGCTGAAACTCTTCGCCTACGGCGCGGCCGCCATTGCACTGCTGTATTCGCGCGATTACATGGCCAGACGCGGACTGATGCGCGGCGAGTACTTCGTGCTGGCGCTGTTTGCGGTGCTCGGAATCCAGGTAATCGTCTCGGCGGGCAGCCTGCTGTCGCTGTACCTGGGCATCGAGATCATGTCGCTGGCGCTGTACTCGATGATCGCATTCGACCGCGACGATGGCGTCGCCGCCGAGTCTGCGATGAAATACTTCGTGCTGGGTGCCATCGCTTCCGGCACGCTGCTGTACGGCATCTCGATCCTCTATGGCGTGACCGGCACGATCCGCCTGGATCGCCTCGCCGAAACCCTGCAGGTCGCGGATTCCCCGGGCATCGGCTTGCTGTTTGGGCTCGCATTCATCGTGGTCGGCGTCGCCTTCAAGTTCGGGGCCGTGCCATTCCACATGTGGTTGCCGGATGTCTATCATGGGTCGCCGACCGCCGTCACTCTGTTCGTCGGTTCGGCGCCGAAGATCGCCTCATTTGCGCTGGCGATGCGCCTGCTGGTCGAGGGGCTCGGCAGCGCCATCGATGCCTGGCAGGACATGCTGATCGTACTGGCGGTGCTGTCGATGGCGATCGGCAATGTGGTCGCAATCGCCCAGTCGAACATCAAGCGCATGCTTGCTTATTCGACGATTTCGCATGTCGGTTTCATACTGCTCGGCGTGCTCGCTGGCACCGCGATCGGCTACCAGGCCGCGATGTTCTACACGCTGACCTACGTGATTCTTGCGACCGGCGCCTTCGGCGTGGTGCTGCTGATGTCGCGCAAGGGCTTCGAGGCGGAGTTTCTCGACGACTACAAGGGGCTGAACCAGAAGAGCCCGTGGTTCGCATTCGTGATGCTGCTGCTGATGTTCGGCATGGCAGGCGTGCCGCCTACCGTCGGTTTCTGGGCCAAGGTGCAGGTCATTTCGGCCGCCTTGGACGCAGGCCTCGCCTGGCTTGCTGCGCTTGCGGTGCTGCTGTCCGTGATCGGCGCCTATTACTACCTGCGAATCGTCAAATTGATGTATTTCGATGAACCATCGGGCCGCGAGGCGCTCGAAGCGGGAGGAGCGTTTCGCCTGGTGCTGAGCGTCAATGGATTTGCCGTCTTGGCGCTCGGTCTGTTCCCGGGCCTCTTGATATCACTATGCGGGTACGTGATACCGTAATGCATGTGTCCGACTGGAATCGGGATTTTGGAGATGCGGAGCCTGATATTTGTTTTCCTGCTGCCCCTTGTGGTGGCCTCTGCGGTGGCGGCAGACGACGACAAGCCTGTGCAGCAGGAGATGGAAGCGGAGGCGTCGGCCAAGGACGTGGAGAAGGCGTACAAGCCGCCGCCGGGTTACAAAACGCGCACTCGGGGCGACAAGACGATCTATTGCCGCAAGAGCGCCGAGATCGGTTCCAGATTTCAGGTCGAGAAATGCTTTTCGGAAGAACAGCTGATGATCGAGTTGGAGCGCATTGAGGCTGTGAAAGAGCAATTTGAAAGAAACCGTCGCGTCTGTTCAAGCGGGGAAATATGCGGGGGCGGCTGAATCAGAAGCGGAAGACGGGAGACAGGAGCGACAGCATGCGACGGCGGATTGTGAAGCTCATGACTTTCTTCGTGACAGGGCTGGCATTTGCGCTGGGCGGCAATGCCGTCATGAGTGAAGAAGGGCCGGCCACCAACGTGGCGGCGGCAAAGGCGGATGCGGGCTTGGGGGAAGAAGCCAAGCGAGACAAGTCATTCAGGATTCCGCCCGGCTACCGGACCAAGACACGGGGCGACAAGACGGTCTATTGCCGCAAGGCCGCTGAACTAGGCTCTCGTTTCAAAGTGGAAAAATGCTTCTCGGAAGAACAGCTCAAGATCGAACTCGAGCGCATTCAGATGGAAAAGGAAGAATTCGAGAGGGGCCGCAGACAATGCGTTACCGCCTCGGTCTGCGCGCAGAATTGAGCTAGTCCTGCTGATCTGACCTGGCAGGAATGTCTTGTTTTGTTGATCGAAAATAGGGATCGACCTGGAGTTGATGAATGCAATTCATGATACGGATGGCGCTGCTCAGCCTGGCGGCAGGGGCTGTCCTGGCCCCGAGTGGCGTCCTTGCGACCAACAATGAAGCGCCAGCAGTCGAAGCGGCACCGGTCCAGCCCGCCGAGGACGCGGCGGCAGAGATCAAGGAAGAAAAACCGTTCAAGATTCCACCCGGCTTCCGAACGAAAACACGCGGCGAAAAGACAGTCTACTGCCGCATGGAAACCTTGAGCGGTTCACGCTTTGGATCCGAAACCTGCTTCACCGAGGAACAACTCAGGGCGATCGCGGAACAAAACGAGGCTCAAAAGCAGGAAATTGAAAGGAATCGGCGCGCCTGCGCGTCTGATGCCAGCTGCGCCAGCTGACGATCGTCTGCTGACCACCGCGGGAGCTGCGGCGGAGTTTGTAAACGGCGAAACGCCCGACTATAATGCGCGCCCCTGTTGCGGGGTGGAGCAGTCTGGCAGCTCGTCGGGCTCATAACCCGAAGGTCG
>JBAQWM010000288.1:0-1921 GCA_049298915.1 Steroidobacteraceae bacterium
GGTCTATTTCGAGGAATGGGATGAACCGCCGATCTCCGCGATCCGCTGGGTCGGCGAGCTGATTGCCATCGCCGGCGGCGACAATTGCTTTCCGGAGCTGGCGCAGCAGCCGCTCGGGCGCGACCGGATCATCGCGGACCCAATGGAAATCGTGCGCCGGCAACCGGAGCTGATCATCGGATCATGGTGCGGGAAGAAATTCAGGCCCGGGCAGGTCGCGGCGCGCCCGGGCTGGGCTGATATCCCGGCGGTGCGTGATGGCGAGCTTCACGAGATCAAATCTGCGCTGATCCTGCAGCCGGGGCCGGCCGCCCTCACCGACGGGCTCGCTGCCATGCACGCGCTGATCCGGCGCTGGGCCGCGGCGCACGCTGATTTCAGGACAACAGACGGTGCTGAGCTTCGCGGTACTTGAGGGCGGTCAGGCGGATGACGTCGGGCGGCAGCTTCGGGGCCGGTGGCCGCTTGGCCCAGCCCAGGGACTCCAGATAATCGCGCACGTACTGCTTGTCAAATGACGGCGGATTTGAACCCTCCTGATAGCTGTCAACCGGCCAGAATCGCGATGAATCGGGTGTCACGACCTCATCCATCAGCACGACCCGGCGCTTGTGGTCCAGCCCGAACTCGAATTTCGTGTCGGCGATGATGATGCCGTGCGCCAGCGCATGCTCGGCCGCGTGCGTGTAAAGGTTCAGCGCGAGCTCGCGGACCCGCGCGGCCACCGAGGCGCCGACGATCGCGACCAACCGGCCGTAGCTGATATTCTGGTCGTGCATCCCGGCCGGCGCCTTTGTCGCCGGCGTGAATATCGGCTTCGGCAGTCTGGCGGCCGGCCTGAGTCCTTCCGGCAGGCGGATACCGCAGATTCTTCCGTCCCGCCGGTAATCGTTCCAGCCCGAGCCGGCAAGGTAACCGCGCACCACAGCTTCGACCGGCAGGGGCGTCAGGCGCTCGGCGATGACCGCCCGGCCCTCGATCAACTCGAGTTCCCCGGGGTTGCCCACGTAACGCGACAGTGCTTCGCCGGTCAGATGATTGGAGACGATGCGCTGGGTGCGCCCGAACCAGAAATTCGAGATCGCGGTGAGTATGCGGCCCTTGCCCGGTATCGGGTCCTGCATCACGACATCGAAGGCGGACAGGCGATCGGTCGCGACGATCAGCAGCCGCCTGTCATCGATCGCGTAATTATCGCGCACCTTGCCTCGATGGAGCAGTGCCAGACCGGTGAGTTTCGATTCAAACAGCGGCCTGGCGTCCATGTACTGGTGGCTCTTGATAACATGGCGCCCGCGTGCGCCCGGCTGGAAACCGCGGATTCTTGCAGCCGGGTGCTGAGGCGGTCAAGGAAAGTCCGATGAACTGGACCGGCAAGCTGGTCGGCGCATTGCTGGGGTTCATGCTGAGCCGCCGGCCCCTGGGTGTACTGATCGGGATGATCCTCGGCCACTTCTACGACCTGCGGATGGCAGGCGGCGCTCGCACGCGGGTGGACCCGACGCTGGTGCGCGCCACATTCTTCCGCGCGACCTTCAGCATCATGGGTCATGTCGCGAAATCCGACGGCCGCGTGTCGGAGCAGGATATCGTCGCCGCGCGCAGGATATTCCGGCAGTTCAATCTGGGCGAGACTGACACCCGCGCGGCGATGGAGTGCTTTACGCAGGGCAAGGACAGCGCGTTCGATGCTCCCGCCGTGATCGCAGAACTGCTGCACATCTGCCGCGGCCGCGGCGATCTCCTGCGCATGTTCCTCGAGATCCAGATGCGCGCCGCGTTGATGGGCGACGGCATGCAGGGCGTGACGCGCGAGACGCTGCTGCGAGTGGCTGGGAGCCTCGGGATCGGAATCATCGAATTCGCGCACCTGGAGACGGTATTGCGCCTGCAGGGTTATGGCACGGGACATGGACGCGGC
>JBAQWM010000289.1:0-1849 GCA_049298915.1 Steroidobacteraceae bacterium
CCATCACGAGTGCGATCAGTGCCATGCCCATGGAAACGCGCAGACCGACTTCCGGTGAGTTCATGAACCCGGCGACGGTCGAGAGCTGCGTCGAGCCGGCGACGAGGGCGAGCGTGAATGCGATCAAAAGCAGCGCCGGTTCTGCGAGCGAGGCGATCATGACTTCGCGGCTCGAACCGATGCCGCCGAAGCTGGTGCCGATGTCCATGCCTGCGAGCGCCAGCAGGAAGCGCGCGCTGCCGAGGAGCGCGATGATCGCGATCAGGTCCGCGCTCCAGCTGTAGAGCAGGCCGGTCGCAAACGTCGGCACCAGCGCCGCGGCCACCCAGGTGCTGGCGAAAATCAGGTAGGGCGCCGAACGGAACAGCCAGGAGGCGTTCTCGGCGAGCACCACTTCCTTGCGCAGCAGCCGCAGCAGGTCGCGGTACGGCTGGAACACCGAAGGCCCGCGCCGGCGCTGCAGACGCGCTTTCAGCTTGCGCACGAATCCGGTCAGCAGCGGTGCTAGCAGCAGAACCAGCGCCATCTGCGCGAACTGGGCGAGAAGTTCCAGCATCAGGACCATATTGCGAGCACCAGCAGGAGCGAGATCAGCGCGAGGAACACCAAGCTGAGGTAGCGGCGGATGGTCAGGAACTGCAGCACGTTGAGGCGTTCGGCGGCGAAGCTGACGGCGCCGGCGACCGGGGCGTACAGCCAGTCCCACAGCAGATCGCGGACGACCGCGACGTAGCGCGCGGGCGCGAGGCTGCCGGGAGGCGGCATCTCCACGTGCTCGCGGGCGGCAAATATCCAGGTGCCGAACACCCGCCGGATCGGCTGCGCGAAGCTTTCAGCGCTGTACTGCGTCGCCGGATCCGGGTCCGGGGTGCCGCAGTCCCAGGCCGGAGCGCGGCGCAGCGCATGCGAGGCAAAGCGGTGGATGATCGCCACCGCAAGCGCGGCCGAGAGTGCGATGAATGCGAACACCAGCCAGCCATTGTAGGAACTGCGCCCGGCCGCAACCGGCACGATGGACAGCCAGTCCACGGCCGCCTGCAACGGCAGGCGTTCGCCGAGGAGCGCCTGCATCGTGGGAGCGAGCGCGTCGATCACGTAGCCCGGCAGGATGCCGGCCGCGACGCAGAGCGAGGCGAGCGCGAACATGGCCGCGAGCGAGAAGCGGTCGGCTTCGCGCGCGTCGCGCGCGGGCTCCGAACGCGGGCGGCCCAGGAATGTGATGCCGAAGGCCTTGACGAAGCAGGCCGCGGCCAGCGCGGCCGACAGCGCGAGCATGGCGCCGACCGCCGGCACCATGATCTTGAGCCCCCACTGCGGCAATTCCGGGCTCTGGAGAATGGCCTGGAAGGTCAGCCATTCCGAGACGAAGCCGTTCAGCGGCGGCAACGCCGAGATCGCGATGCAGCCGACGAGGAAAGCGAAAGCCGTCTTCGGCATGCGGTGGATCAGCCCACCGAGCCGCTCCATGTCGCGTTCACCGGTCCCGGCGAGCACCGCACCCGCGCCGAAGAACAGCAGGCTCTTGAACACCGAATGATTGAAGGCGTGAAACAGCGCGGCAGTCAGCGCGAGCGCCGCGGCCGCCGGCAGGCCGTTGGCGCTGAAGGCGAGCGCAAGGCCCAGACCGATGAAGATGATGCCGATGTTCTCGACCGTGTGATAGGCGAGCAGCCGCTTGAGGTCGTGCTGCATCAGCGCGTAGAGGACGCCCAGCACGGCGGTTGCGCCGCCGACCACCAGCACCAGGAAACCGGACCACCATTGCGGCTCGCCGAGGAGCTCGAACACGATGCGGATGAACCCGTATACGGCGACCTTTGTCATCACACCGCTCATCAGCGCCGACACG
>JBAQWM010000290.1:0-2468 GCA_049298915.1 Steroidobacteraceae bacterium
GAGCGCCTGCTGGTCGTCGAGGGCTATGTGGATGTCGCGCGGCTCGCGCAGGAGGGCATCGCCTACGCAATCGCGACCCTCGGTACTGCGACCACGACCGAGCACCTGAACCGGCTGTTCCGCGTGACCAGCGAGCTGGTCTTCTGTTTCGATGGCGACCGCGCGGGCCGCGCGGCAGCCTGGCGCGCGCTCGAGAATGCGCTCGAGCACGCGCGCGATGGCCGGCAGCTGCGATTTCTGTTCCTGCCCGAAGGCCATGACCCCGACACGCTGGTCGGCGAGGAAGGCCGGGAGGCATTCGAGGCGCGGCTCGCGATGGCGCTGCCATTGTCGGAATTCCTCGTGACCCAGCTCGCGGCGCAGGCGGATCTCGCGAATGTGGATGGGCGCGCGCGGCTCGCGGAGCTCGCGCGGCCGCTGCTCGCGCGCGTGCCGGGAGGCGTCTATCACGAACTGCTGCTCGAGCGTCTGGCCCAGGAAGTCCGCATGCCGGCCGGTCGCCTGGCAGAATTGCTGAAAGGAAGACCGGAACAGCCCAGGGGTCGCAGGACCGCACCGCGGAGAACTGCGGTATCCGCAGGGCGCCAGCCGCTTCTGACCCAGGCCATCATGCTGCTGCTGCACCACCCCTCGGCGGCGCGGGCGGTCGCGGAGCCGCCGGCATTTCTCGACAGCGACCACAAGGGATTTGCGGTCCTGCGGGAGCTCCTGGAAACGGCAAAGGCGGAGCCGGAACTCAGCACAGCGCAGCTGATCGAACGCTGGAGAGAGCGGCCGGAGGGCGCGCGGCTCGCCGAACTGGCAGCCGAGGAATCGCTGGTTGTCGACGGTCGTGCCGCGGGTCGCGACCTCGCCATGGCGCTCAAGCGTCTCGCTGCCGAATTCGGCCCCGACAAGCGTCTGAATGAGTTGATTGCCGTATCGCGCGAACGCAAGCTCACGACTGAGGAACAGAAGGAATTTCAACAACTTCTGGGTGATCGCGGCAGTCTGACCGGGGCCTGAACCAGACCGTCGCGGGAGACGGCAGAGCTCCCAGGCTGTATAATAATCGGCTCTTTTTTGCCCACCCCGAACCTAGGTAATTCATCCTTTGAGCGAGAAAAAGCTCCCGATCATCCCTGAAGATCGCCAGTCGCAGCTCAAGCTCCTGATCGCGCGCGGCAAGGAACAGGGATACCTGACCTACGCCGAGGTCAATGACCACCTGCCGCCGGAAATCGTCGATCCGGAGCAGATCGAAGACATCGTCAACACGATCAACGACATGGGCATCACGGTGTATGAAAAAGCACCGGACGCCGAAGCGCTGCTCCTGACCGACGCTTCCGCCCCCGACGAGGAGGCCGTGGAAGAGGCCGCGGCCGCGCTCGCCATCGCCGACTCGGAATTCGGCCGCACCACCGATCCGGTGCGCATGTACATGCGCGAGATGGGCACGGTCGAACTGCTGACCCGCGAGGGCGAGATCCGCATTGCCAAGCGCATCGAGGAAGGCCTCGACCAGGTGCGTTCCGCGCTCGCCTATTACCCGCCGACTTATGATTTCCTGATCGGCGCCTACGAACCGGTCAAGGGCGGCCAGGGCCGCCTGACCGACATCATCGTCGGCTTCATTGACCCGAATGCCCCGGATGAAATCGCGCAGCCGCACAATCCGAAGGCCGTGGCCAAGAAGGAGGAGCCGGAATCGGACGACGAGGACGAGGACGAGAATTCCGACGACGAAGAAGAAGCCATCGACACCGGGCCGGACCCGGAAGAAACGGCGCGCCGCTTTGCCGCGATCGGCCGCCTCCACAACCAGGTGGCCAAGGGCCTGGTGACGGCGCGCGGCGCCAAGGAGCCGAAGGTCGTCCGGGCGCGCAAGAAACTGTCGGCCCAGTTCATGGAACTGAAGCTCGCGCCGAAGATGTTCGATGCGCTGGTCACGAATCTGCGCAGCCACGTGGACGAAGTGCGCCGCCTCGAGCGCGAGATCATGACGATCTGCGTGCGCCAGGCCGGCATGCCGCGCAAGGATTTCATCGCGACTTTCCCGAAGAACGAGACCAATACGCGCTGGATCGACAAGCACATCCGCGCCAAGCGCAAGCATTCGGCCGCGCTCGGCCGGCTGAAGGATGAAGTCACGCGCCGCCAGCACGACCTGAAGGCCCTCGAAAAGCGCCTGACGCGCTCGATCCAGGAGCTGAAGGGCGTCAATCGCGACATCGCGACCGGCGAGGCGATGGCGCGCCGCGCCAAGAAGGAGATGGTCGAGGCCAACCTCCGGCTCGTGATCTCGATCGCCAAGAAGTACACGAACCGCGGCCTGCAGTTCCTGGACCTGATTCAGGAAGGCAACATCGGCCTGATGAAGGCGGTCGACAAGTTCGAATACCGCCGCGGCTACAAGTTCTCGACCTATGCCACCTGGTGGATCCGCCAGGCCATCACGCGCTCGATCGCCGACCAGGCCCGCACCA
>JBAQWM010000291.1:0-2087 GCA_049298915.1 Steroidobacteraceae bacterium
GTGCACCGCATCCCGGTGTTCAGCCTCTACGGTCAGGTCCGCCGGCCGACCGCGGCGATGATGGACGCATTCGACGTGCTGCTGGTGGACCTGCAGGACCTCGGCTGCCGCGTGTACACGTTCACGACCACGCTGCGCTACGTGCTGGAGGCGGCGGCCGCGCACGGCAAGTCCGTATGGGTGCTGGACCGGCCGAATCCCGCGGGCCGGCCGATCGAGGGCTTGCTGCTGCAGGCCGGCTGGGAGAGTTTCGTCGGTGCAGGGCCGATGCCGATGCGTCATGGACGCACGCTCGGCGAACTGGGCGACTGGTTCGTCAGGAAGCTCGCGCTCGACGTCGAATACCGGAATGTCGCGATGGAGGGCTGGCGCCCCGCGCAGGCGCCGGGATACGGCTGGCCGCAGGGCGAACGCACCTGGGTGAATCCAAGCCCGAATGCGCCCGGCGTCTCGATGGCGCGCTGCTATCCGGGCACCGTGATGCTGGAGGGAACTACGCTGTCCGAAGGCCGCGGCACGACGCGCCCGCTCGAGCTCTTCGGCGCGCCGGACATCGACGCCGCCGCCCTGCTCGCAAAGATGCAGGCGCTGGCGCCCGACTGGCTGGTAGGCTGCCGGTTGCGCCCCTGCTGGTTCGAGCCCACTTTCCACAAGCATGCCGGGACACTGTGCGCGGGCATCCAGATCCACGTGGACGATCCCGGGTACAACCACTCGAAGTTCCGCCCCTGGCGGCTGATGGCGCTCGCATTCAAGGCGCTGCGGACGCTCTCCCCCGACTACCCCATGTGGCGCGACTTCCCTTACGAATACGAGACCACGCGGCTCGCGATCGACCTGATCAATGGCGGGCCGACACTGCGCGAATGGGTGGACGATACCGGGTCGGCGCCGGGCGATCTCGACGCGCTCGCGCGCCGCGATGAGAAGGAATGGCAGGCAAAGGAGTGAACGTCATGAAGTTACGGATCTCTGCGGGGGCGTTGCTCTGGTTGCTGCCGCTCGCGGCGGGTGCCGAGGTGAAGCTCGCGGCCGCGGACGCGATGCTGATCCAGCACGAGTTCCAGATCGAGGCGCCGGTCGCCCGGGCCTGGGACACGCTGGTGCATCCGGAGCGCTGGTGGCCCGAGGACCACAGCTGGTCGGGCAAACGTGCATCGCTCTCGATCGATCCGATCGCAGGCGGCTGCTTCTGCGAACGCTGGGCCGGCGGCAGCGCCGAGCACGGCCGCGTCGTCATGGTGGTGCCCAACCGCGTGCTGACGCTCGATGCCGCGCTCGGTCCATTCCGCGAGATGGCGATCAGCGGGGTCCTCGCGATCAAGCTCGAAGAGAAAGACGGCACGACCACCGCGGACGTGAGCTATCGCGTAAGCGGCGATGCAGCGCACCAGCTCGACAGTCTCGCGCCGATAGTGGACGAGGTGCTGGGCCTGCAGTTCGGCGCCTTCGCCCGCGCTGCCGGCGATCAATGATCGCGATGCTGCCCTGGCTGATCACTGCCTCGGTGATTGGCAATGCCGGCGCCGCAGATGTGCCGGCGTCAGCCGAGCTCGTGAAGACACTGGCGCTCGGCGCAGCCGCCCCGACCTTTACCGTGCGCCAATAAGATGGCTCGTCCTACGCCTTTGAACCTGCGCATCTGGTCCGGCCCACGGTGCTCATGTTTTACCGCGGCGGCTGGTGCCCATATTGCAATCGCAATCTCGCGGAACTGCGCTTCGCCGAACCCGAGCTCAAGCGCATGGACTTTGAGGTGCTGTTCCTGAGCGCGAGCCTGAAGGAGCCGAGAGCCGACTACACGCTGCTGTCCGACAGCCGCATGGCCGCCGCCAGCGCATTCGGCATCGCCTTTCGCGTCGACGATGCGACGATTGCACGCTACAAGGACTTCGGAATCGATCTGGAAGCGGCCTCCGGCGAGACCCATCATCAGTTGCCGGTACCGGCCGTGTTGATCGTCGATACGCGCGGCATCATCCGCTTCTCCTACGCCAACCCGGATTACAGGATCCGTCTCAAGTCCGCGGAGTTGCTGGATGTGGCTAGCCGCCTTTTCTCACCGCCGGCCAGATTTTCCGATTGAT
>JBAQWM010000292.1:0-6386 GCA_049298915.1 Steroidobacteraceae bacterium
GTCCATGATCGCCTGCGTGTACTCGGCGACGCGCCGCGCTGGCGTGCAATGCTCCGCGAGTTGCCAGAGTCGGGCCGAGGCCGCCGAATTGCCGGGCCAGTCGCGGATGCAGAACACGCGCGCGAGCACGCGCTTGACGTTGCCGTCCAGTATCGGATGCCGTTGCCCATGCGCGAGCGCGAGGATTGCGCCCGCGGTCGAGCGCCCGATCCCGGGCAGCGCCATCAGCTCCGCCTGGTTCGCGGGCAACTGTCCATCGTGTCGCAGGACGATTTCCCCGGCCGCGCGATGCAGATTGCGCGCGCGCGCGTAGTAGCCGAGGCCCGACCAGAGATGGAGCACCTCGTCCTGCGGGGCGGCCGCGAGTGATCCGACCGTGGGGAATCTCCCGGTGAATCGCCGGAAATAGGGAATGACGGTCTCGACCTGGGTCTGCTGCAGCATGACCTCGGAAATCCACACGCGGTAGGGCGTCGGGTCCGCCTGCCAGGGCAGCCGCCTGCGCCCATGTTTCCTGAACCACGGCAGCAGCCGCCGGGCAAGTACCGCGGTCCCCGGAATGCCGTTCATTCGCTGCCGCGCTCGACTTTCAGCAGGGCATCGCGGAGCTTCGCGCCTGCAATGCGCGCATCGGCAATGCGGATTTCTGCGTCGATGTCGAGGTTCCGGAGTTTCGCGAGGGATTCCTCCAGCGTCGCTTTCTTCGCGCTCTTCGTTTTCGACCCCGGCGCCAGGTAGCGGTCGATATCGATGCGATCGGCACTGATCCGCAGCTTGCGGATTTGCGGCGTCAGGGCGCCGCTCCACTGCGTGTCGTCGAGCCGCCCTGTGACCGGGTCCAGCTCCAGCAGACCCTGCTCGAGCCGGCCCGCCGCGCTCAGTTGCATGGATCCGAAGACGGCGGGATCCGCGGTCGCCGGCAGGGGCCGGCCAAAGGCGATGGCAACGGCGCGCGGCGAGAATGGCTGGGTCGCCAGCTTGAAGAACAAGCCGGTTCCGCGCTCACCGGATTCCGTGCGCAATTCGAACTGGCTGTGGATGCCCGCAAAGGTCATGGTTCCAGGCTTGACTTCGGCAACACCGGATTTTCCGTCGAAGCTGGCAAGGCCGATGCCGCCATCAAATTCAATGCCGGCAAGTGGCAGGGAATCCCCACCCGCCCAGCCGCGAAGCGTCAGCGCGCGGGCCAGGTAACGGCCGGCTTCCGGATCGATCATGCAGTCGCCCTCGAGCGCGAAATGCAGCGTGTGGGCGCCGCTGACGCCCGCGAGTTGCAGCTCAAAGGGAAATTCCCTGGCCGGCGCGATCGAGCCGGCTTCAAGCTTGATCGCCGTCAGACGGAAATTCGTGTTTGAAGCGGCATTGTAGAACTCGATCGCGCCATCCTCGATTTCCAGCATCCCGATCGACCACTTCGACTCGCCTTCGCCGCCGAGGCTTGCCAGGCGATCGATGAGCGCCGACCAGTTGTCCGAGCCGTCAGTTATGTACGCGGGTCGCAGTGTCGCGCCTGAGATCGCGATCTGGCGGAATGCCGGATCGCCGCCGAACAGGCTGGCCCATGAGACGGCGATGCGGGCGCTGCCGATGTCGACGAGCGGCTCGTCGTCGAATCCCGGCGGCTGGCCGATCGAAATCCCCTCCAACTCCAGTGTCGGCGTCGGCAGGAAACCGATGGCGAGGCTCGCGAGGCTGACCGGCAATCCGGTCAGTTCACCGAGGTAATCGGCGGCGGATTGGCGTGCCGTATCGGTACGCGCACCCAGCCAGAGTGCCGCCGCGGCGAGCAGCACGAAGGCCGCGATGGCGGCCAGGGTCAAGACGACGGGCTTTTTCCTGAGGCGCATGAATCCGGGAGTTCGGAAGGACCCCCGGATTCTAGCTCAGCGGTCGCAGATCCTGATGTCGCCGCTCAGCGATTCGATGCTGACGCGGGCGCCGCCGCTGCCATGGCTGAAGTTCAGTTCACTGCCCGGCCCATAGCGGTTCTTGTCGCGGGCCTGCGGGCCAAAGCAGACGCCAATGTCGCCGCTGAAGGACTCCAGTTCGAACTCGGCGTTGACCGGCGGCTTGGTCGTCAGCTTGATCGTGCCACTGACGGTTTCCATTTCAACGCGCGCAGTCGGCATCAATTCCACCTGCGCGTCGATATCGCCCGAAATCGAACTGGCGGCCAGCCGCTCGCCAGCCTCCAGGCCGATCGTGAGACCGCCGCTCACCACCTCGCCGTCGTAGCTGCCACGTATGCCGGTGGCAATGATCTCGCCGCTGACGCTCTCGACAGTCACCGCGGCCTTGCCGCCCTTTCCGCTGATCGTGCCGTCGCCACTGACGGTCTGCAGCCTGACCGGTGCGTCGTGGGCCTCGGTGCGGGCATCGCCGCTGACGGTCCCCAGCCGCTGCTCGCCAAGGACACCCGAGACGGAAATATCAGCGCTCACGGTCTGCGTCGAAAGGCGCGCCCCTTTCGGGATCTTGAGGGTCAGGATCGCCTCATCCGCGTCGTCGGAGCGGCGATTGGGCCTGACGACCTTGATTCGAACCTGTCGATCGGTCGCCTCGAATTCGAGCTGGTCCTTGTCGCTCTCCAGCCAGGCGCTGAGCTCGACTTCGTTGCGGTCCCAGGCTGTCACGTCGACGCGGCCCTCGACATTCGAAACCTCGACCGCGACGTCCGCGGCGACATTCGCCCGTTTGCTCAGATTCTGGGACGCGGCGGCGGGCAGCGTGATTGCCAGCAGAATGGTCGCGGCTGCAATTGAAATACGGTTGGACATTTCAGGTTCTCCTCATCAGGTCGTCGCCGGAGGCAACGACCTGCGCATAGATTTTCAGTTCTTCCCGGTAGGTGCTGAGCAGCAGGCCATTCAACAGGCCGCTCGCGGGATCCTGGGCGAGCGCCGCATCGATTTCGTCGGCAGCCCGCTGGATGATCTCGAGATTCCTGACGACCGTTGCGCGAGTCTGGGGCGGCAGTTGCTCCAGCCGCTGCCTGAACAGCACCAGGAGCTCGTCGCGCGACTTCAGTTGTGAGGCCCCGAGCGCCGAGTTGGGTCCATAGTTGACCGGCATCGGCGCCGCCTCGATCACGGTGGCGCCTGCGAGGCGATTTTCACCGGGCGCCGGCCCCGGATCGCGCATCAACCCCCAGGTCAGGAGCGCTGACACCGAGGCGATCAGGAAGCCGGCCGCAAGCGCCAGCGGCCAGCTGAACCGGCGCGGGGCGGCGCGCGCGTGCTCCGCAATCCTCGCCGAGATCGCGGGCCACAGGTCCCGTGGCGGCGCAATCTCCGTCGGGAGGCTCGAAGCCTGCGCCAGCAACGGGTCTTTCTGCGGCCCGCGTCCGAATGGAATCGTCGTCATGACTGCTGCTCCGCATGCAGGCGCGCGCGCATCAGTTGCCGCGCGCGGTGCAACTGCGCCTTGCAGGTCCCGACCGCGAGATCGAGCATGCCGGCCGCCTCTTCGTGGCTGTACCCATAGATGCCGTGCAGCACCATGATGTCGCGTGCGCCCGGCGGCAGCGCAGCGATCGCCCGTTCGAGGTCGATCGGTGTCGCTGCATCCATCTGCTGCTCCGCCTCGAATTCCATCGTGCCGCCCTCGTCATCGGTCATGCTGACTTCATGACGCGAGCGCGGCTCGCGTCTCTGGGCGAGCACCGCGTTGACGGCGATCCGGTGCAGCCAGGTCGAAAAGCGGCTGCGTCCTTCATATCCGGGCAGGCTGCGCCATGCATTCACGAATGTGTCCTGTGTCAGGTCTTCCGCCGCGGCCGGTTGACCGGTCATTCGCAGGCAGAGGCCGTAGACGCGCCCGACATGCTCCCGGTACAGGGTCTCGAATGCCGCCACATCGCCATTCCTGGCTCGTGCGACCCGCTCGGACTCCCCGCCCACGGCATCCATCGCCGGTTCTGTCACCACGCCCCCTTCCGCTTTCATGGACTTAGAGTGGGCCGGGCCCTGAATGGTTGGAATCCGTACAGTAGTACAATCCGGGCGCTGGGCCGCCAGGGGAAGCCATTGCCATTTGCGACCATCACCGGCTGGGGCAAGTGCATGCCACCGGCCGTCCTCACCAACGCCGATCTGGCGACTTTTCTTGACACCGACGATGAATGGATCCGGTCGCGGACCGGTATCAACGAGCGGCGCGTGTCGCATGTGTCATTGGGTGAGATGGGCTATGTGGCAGCAAGCCGGGCGCTGGCGGCGGCCGGCCTGAAGGCCGCCGACCTCGACCTGATCGTGTTCGGCACCTGCAGCATGGACGAGCAGGTTCCGAACATGGCCTCCTGGGTGCAGAAGCGCCTGGGCGCCAGCGGCTCGGGCGCGATGGACGTCAATACCGCCTGCACGAGCTTCCTGTACGGCATGACGACCGCGAGCTCGATGATCAAGACCGGTGTCGTGCGCAATGCGCTCGTGATCGGCGGCGAACTGGCCTCGCCGATGTTGGACTGGACCAACCGCAATGTCTCGGTGCTGTTCGGCGACGGCTGTGCCGCAGTCGTGCTGCAGGCGATCGAGCGCGAGGAAGGCGTGTTGGCAGACCGGCTCGGTTGCTACGGCGAGGTGCGTGGCATCCTGCAGGTCCACGGCATGGGCTCGCGTTATGCGAACAAGGGCTGGATGCTCGGCGACACGGACTGGGTTTTCGATGGCCAGGAAATCTTCAAGCGCGCCGTCGTGGGAATGAGCAGGGCTTGCGAGGCCGTCCTGTCCTTACGCGGGCTCAGTCCGGATGACGTGCATCTGGTCGTGCCGCACCAGGCCAACCTGCGGATCATCGAGGCGGTCGTCAAGCGCGCGGGCATTCCGATGGAGCGCTGCTACGTCAACATCCAGCGCTACGGCAACATGTCGGCCGCAACCGTTCCGGTCGCGCTGGTCGAGTCGCTCGAGGACGGCCGGGTCGCACCGGGCTGCAACCTGCTGCTGACCGGCTTCGGAGCGGGCCTTTCCTGGTCGGCTCATGTGCTGCGCTGGGGCGAGCGCATCGTCCCGCTCGAACAGAGCGACGTGGAACTTCCGCCCTGCGGGAAGACCGCGCTCGAGATGGTGCAGGGCTATATCGCGGCAAAACGCGGCTCGCGGCTGCACGGCGCCTGAAAGCCGCCGGCCCTCAGCCGTACTGGATGACGGTACGCACCGGCCGGCCCTGCCAGCGGAATTCGCTGGCGATTCCGAGATCGATCAGCACCCCGACCAGTTCGACGTGGAAACCGGCATCAACCGCGAGCATCGCGGAGGCGGACAGCGTCCCGCCGGTCGCGAGCACGTCGTCGATCAGGATCATCCGGCCGCTGCCGCGCTGCATTTCGAGCACGCCTGAGCCGTATTCGAGTTCATAGCTGCGGTCGACGACCGGCGGCGGCAACTTGCCCTTCTTGCGGATCGGCACAAAGCCCTTGCGACGGCGCTCTGCAAGCGCAGCCGCCAGGATGAAGCCGCGCGACTCGATGCCACCCACGACGTCCGCCCCGTCCCATTCGGCGGCGCTGAAAAGGGCGTCCAGCGCCTGCACCGTCTCCGTGAAATGCAGCCGCAGCAGCGGCGTTATGTCACGAAACAGGATTCCCGGCTTCGGAAAGTCAGGGACATCGGTCACATGGCGGGACAGCGGATGCATCGGGTCCTCGTCAACGCCCGCGGCGGCAGGCCGTTGTAATCCTCGAACGCCACAGATCGTGAGCGATTCGGCCAGGAGAAACAACATGTTGAGGAAGATAGTGGTAGCGGCCGCGCTGGCGGCGATGACGGTCCCGGCACTGGCCGGCACGCCGCGGCTGGATGCGCGGGAGCACAATCAGCGGCAGCGCATCGCCCAGGGAGTGCGTTCCGGCGAATTGACACGTCCCGAAGCGCGGGGGCTGATCGCGGGCGAACGGCGTCTGCATCGCCATGAGCACCATGCCAGGTCGGACGGCGCCGTCACGCGGGCCGAGCGGGTCCGGCTGCAACGCCATGCCGGCCGCATGAGCGCGCGCATCTATCGCCAGAAGCACGACGCGCAGTCGCGCCGGGACTGATGACGCCGCCTCAGGCGGCGCCGGCGGTCGCCGCGGCGGTGCGCTCCCGGACGAATTCGCCGATCTCGCGAATCGCCTGGTCGCCCGCCGCGAGACCGCGCATCGCAGGGAACACATGCGGCATGTCGTGCCAGATCCGCAATTCCGAATCGGGCAAGCGCGTGGCGAAACGCACGGAATCATCGAGCAGCAGCTCGGAACTGCCGACCATGAGCAGGGCCGATGGCAAACCAGCCAGATCGCCGAATAATGGAGACAGGCGCGGGTCCAGAGGATCGATTCCCGTACCGTAGTACGGCACCAGCGCATTGACGCTCGCCGCCCGGAACAATGGATCCAGGCCGTCATTGCG